>NZ_JAGMUE010000216.1:0-574 GCF_019049165.1 Streptomyces sp. AC627_RSS907 | reverse complement strand
AACTGGGACAAGAAGAAGACTAGGCCGGACAGGCCGAGGATGGTCAGCAGGTCGGCGAGGACGGCCCCGGAGAAGCCGCGGTGGTGGAAGAGCCGCATGTTCAGCAGCGGCGACGGCAGCGTGAGCTGGCGGCGTACGAACCAGGTCAGGGCCAGCGCGCCGAGCACGCCCGCGGCGGCGACGTCCCAGCCCAGGCCGTGCGCGGCGGCCTCCTTGACGGTGTAGACGACGCCGATGATGCCGACCAGGGAGAGCCCCACGCTGGGCAGGTCCCAGGGGCCGGGCGAGGGGTCTCGTGACTCGGGCAGCAGCCGCATGCCGACCAGGACGAGCACGAGCATCACCGGCAGGTTGATCAGGAAGACCGAGCCCCACCAGAAGTGTTCGAGCAGGAAGCCGCCCACGACGGGGCCGACCGCCGCGCCGGCCGAGGCCGTGGCGCCCCAGATGCCGACGGCGAGGCTGCGTTCCCTGGGGTCGTGGAAGAGGTTGCGGATCAGCGCGAGGGTGGCGGGCATCAGCGTGGCGCCGGCGACGCCGAGCAGCGCCCGCGCCACGATCATCATCTCCGGAC
>NZ_JAGMUE010000215.1:0-4963 GCF_019049165.1 Streptomyces sp. AC627_RSS907 | reverse complement strand
TCCCACGACCCCCGAGACCCCCACGACCCCCGAGACCCCCACGACTCCTTGAACCCCATGCCCCCTTGAACCGCGTGTCCCTGAACCGCGTGTCCTCGAACCGCACGCCTGCAACCGCACGACCCCTTGCACCTCATGACACGGAAAAAGGAAAGGACGGTCGCCATGGATGCCGACGTCATCGTGGTCGGAGCGGGCCTGGCGGGCCTGGTCGCCGCGCACGAGCTGACCAGCCGGGGCAGGAGGGTGGCCCTCGTGGACCAGGAGAACGCGGCCAACCTGGGCGGGCAGGCCTTCTGGTCCTTCGGCGGCCTCTTCCTCGTCGACTCCCCGGAGCAGCGCCGCCTGGGCGTCAAGGACTCCCTCGACCTGGCCTGGAACGACTGGCAGGGCAGCGCGGCCTTCGACCGGACCGAGGACGAGGACTCCTGGGCGGTGCGCTGGGCCCGGGCGTACGTCGAGTGGGCGGCGGGGGAGAAGCGGGCCTGGCTGGCCGGCCACGGCATCACCTTCCTCCCCACCGTCGGCTGGGCCGAGCGCGGCGACCTCAGGGCCGGCGGGCACGGCAACTCCGTGCCCCGCTTCCACATCGCCTGGGGCACCGGCACGGGCGTCGTCGAGCCGTTCGTGCGGTACGCCAAGCGGGCCGCGCGCGACGGGCTGCTCACCTTCCACCACCGTCACCGCGTCGACCACCTGGTCGTCGAGGGCGGCACCGCGCGCGGCGTGCGCGGCACGGTCCTCGCCGAGGACACCTCGCCCCGCGGCGTCGCCTCCAACCGCGACGCGATCGGGGAGTTCGAGCTCACCGCCCGGGCCGTGATCGTCGCCTCCGGCGGCATCGGCGCCGACCACGACACCGTCCGCCGCCACTGGCCCGAGCGCCTCGGCACCCCGCCCGGCGAGATGGTCACCGGCGTCCCCGCCCACGTCGACGGACGGATGCTCGACATCAGCGCCGAGGCCGGCGCCCGCCTCGTCAACCGCGACCGGATGTGGCACTACACCGAGGGCGTGCGCAACTGGGACCCGGTCTGGCCGGGCCACGGCATCCGCATCCTGCCCGGACCGTCCTCGATGTGGTTCGACGCCCTCGGCCGGCGTCTGCCCGAGCCCTGCCTGCCCGGCTACGACACCCTCGGCACCCTCCGGCACCTGCGCACGACCCCGGACCTGGCGGAGCACGACCACTCCTGGTTCATCCTCACCCAGAAGATCATCGAGAAGGAGTTCGCGCTGTCGGGTTCCGAGCAGAACCCGGACATCACCGCCAAGGACCGCGCCGGGTTCCTCCGCGAACGCGTCCTCGGCAAGGGCGCGCCGGGCCCGGTGGACGCCTTCCTGCGCGAGGGCGCCGACTTCGTGACCGCGCCGGACCTGGAGCAGCTGGTCGACAGGATGAACCGGCTGACCGGAAAACCGCTCCTGGACGCCGCCGTGATCCGCCGTCAGATAGAGGCCCGCGACCTCCAGATGGCCAACCCCTACGCCAAGGACGCACAGGTCCAGGGCATCCGCAACGCCCGCCGTTACATCGGCGACCGCCTCGGCCGGGTCGCCGCCCCGCACCGCCTCCTCGACCCGGCGGCGGGCCCGCTGATCGGGGTCAAGCTGCACATCCTCACCCGCAAGTCCCTCGGCGGCATCCAGACCGACCTCGACTCCCGCGCCCTGGGCGCCGACGGCACGCCGGTCGACGGCCTCTACGCGGCGGGCGAGGCGGCCGGCTTCGGCGGCGGCGGGGTGCACGGCTACAACGCGCTGGAGGGAACCTTCCTCGGCGGCTGCCTGTTCTCCGGGCGGGCGGCGGGCCGGGCCGCCGCCCGGCAGACCGCCTGATCCCGTCGGCCGGTCCTCCTGCTCACGCCGTGCCGAGGAGGCGGAGCAGCACGGAGACGTGGCCCTTGTCGGGCGACCTGGACGCGGTCACCAGCGTCACGTCGCCCTCGCGTGCCAGCTTCCGTACGTGGTCGAGGAGCTCGGCCGCCTCCGGAGCGGCCAGCTCGGCCTCGTACCGTTCGGCGAACTCCTCGTACGAGCCCTCGCCCGCGTGGTACCAGCGGCGCAGCTCCGCCGACGGGGTCAGCCCCTTGGGCCACTCGTCGACGTGCGCCGCGTCCTTGGCCACACCCCGTGGCCACAGCCGGTCCACCAGCACCCGTACGCCGTCGTCCGGCTCGGGCGGGTCGTAGATGCGGCGTACACGGACGCTCATGGCCGGTCCTTTCCACGGGAACAGCGGTGTCGCGAGCCTACGTCCGGCGGCGGTGGGGTGGCGGCGGCACGTGAGCCGTTCGGGAAGGCTGCCGATTTCCCCCCGCGCGGTCCGGGTACTCCGTCGCTCCGAACGACGCGAAGACGTGATGACGTGATGACGTGATGACGATGAGGGGAGGCCGGCGCATGGGCGCATCGGGCGGGCTGCCGGTCGTGCGGAGCCTCGACGCACTCGCCGAACTGGTCGAACGGAGCCGGGGTCTGTACGTGCGCTGGTCGCGCGGCCCGGAGACCGACCTCGCCAAGGTGTCCAGCACCGACGAGCTCACCGGCGTGGCGATGCCGGGCCTGTCCGCCAACCCGCTCGACGTGGAGGCGTGGTGGGCGGACCGGCCCGTACGCCTGTGGGCGGCCCGCAGGCTGCACGACTACGCGCATCTGCCGCACGACAAGGGCCCCGGGGTACGGCCCTGGGTGCTCACCGGCCGGGAGACCGGCCGCGGCCCGGACAACGAACCGCTGGTGGCCGACGTCCGGCCGCTGTGCTGGGTCGACCCCGGCGTCATCGACGAGGCCCGGGCCGAGGTGGAACGACAGGAGCATCCCTGGGGACCGCTGCGCCGCACCGGGCCCTGAGAACCGGGGCGCGGTGCGGCACGACGAGCCGCGGACTGGTGCGGCCGGGACCTCCGAGTGGTGCCGGGGTCAGCCGGACCGCCTGCGCACGGCCTCGCGCCGCTTGAGCGCACGGCGTTCCGTCTCGCCGGTCCCGCCCCAGACACCGATGGTCTGCCCGGTGTCGAGCGCCCATCGCAGACACTGCTCCTGGACCGGACAGCGCCGGCAGACCGCCTTCGCCTGCTCGGTCTGCAGCGCGGCCGGGCCGGTGGTGCCGATCGGGAAGAACAGGTCGGGGTCCTCCGTGCGGCATGCGGCGTGCTCTCGCCAGTTGTCCATCAAAGTCACCTGCGATCGGTAGCGTTCGCGCTTTCGGGAATGCCTTGCCCCGTTGCGGGTGACCGTTCGACAGCGGGGTGAAACCGGCGCTGTGCCCCGGGGCGTCCCGGGCCGCGGCGTCCGCCTACCCCCGCAGCGCCTCGGCCGCGGCCGTCACCACCGCGTCGGCCACCGACGCCAGCGCCGGGGAGTCGAGCTTCCACTGCTGCCAGTACAGCGGTACGTCCACCGCCCGGTCCGGGGCGAAGCAGACGAGCCGGCCGGAGCGCAGCAGCGGCTCCGCCTGCGGTTCGGGCACCATGCCCCACCCCAGGCCGGCGGCGACGGCCTCGACGAAACCCTCCGAGGTCGGCACGTGGTGCCGCGCGGCACTCGCGCCGCCGGGCCCGAGCCGTCGCACGAAGCCGTCCTGGAAGTCGTCCCGCCGGTCGAAGACCACAACCGGCGCCTCGACCAGCACCTGAGGCAGCGGCCCGTCCAGATGCCGTGCGGCGAAACCGGGGCCGGCGCAGGGGACGTACCGCATGCGTCCCAGGGCCCGGACGGTGCAGCCCGGTACGGGGTCGGGCGACGAGGTCACCGCGGCCATCACCACGCCCTCCCGCAGCAGGGCCGCCGTGTGGTCCTCGTCCTCACGGCGCAGCTCGAAACAGAGCCGCGGTTCCCGGGGGACGCGCGTGAGGGCGCCGAGGAACCAGGTCGCGAGCGAGTCCGCGTTGACCGCGACCGAGACCCGGGTCGGCTCCCCGGCCGCCCCGCTCAGCCCCAGCTCGGCGTAGGCGTCCCGCTCCAGCCGGGCCACCTGGCGGGCGAGGCGCACCAGCACCGCGCCGGACTCCGTCGGCCGCACCGGCTTGGTGCGCAGCAGCAGCACCCGGCCGGTGCGCTGCTCCAGCGCCTTCACCCGCTGGCTCACCGCGGACGGCGTCACGTGCAGCGCGGCGGCGGCCGCGTCGAACGTGCCCTCGTCCACCACGGCCAGGAGGGTCCGCACCTGGTCGAGCGGGAGGTCCGCGAAGGCCGCCGTGGTCGTTCCCGTCGTCATCCCGTGGCTCCCGTAGCCGGTCCTGTCTTCACAGGTGCTAAAGATACGTAAGAAACTTTAGCTGTACGTCATGTGATCGTCCGCTTAGCGTCGTAGGCATGACCAACGCCCTCACCGCCGCGGCCGCCGGCTTCGGCACCGGCCTCTCGCTCATCGTCGCCATCGGTGCCCAGAACGCCTTCGTCCTGCGCCAGGGGATCCGCCGCGACGCGGTCCTCGCCGTCGTCGGCATCTGCGCGCTGTCCGACGCCCTGCTGATCGCCCTGGGCGTCGGCGGGGTCGGCGCGGTGGTGGTGGCGTGGCCGGGCGCCATGACCGCGGTCGGCTGGATCGGCGGCGCCTTCCTGCTCGGCTACGGCGCCCTGGCCGCCCGGCGCGTGTTCCGGCCGGCCGGCGCCCTGCGGGCGGACGGCGACGCCGCGGGGTCGCGACGGCGGGCGGTCCTCACCTGCCTGGCGCTGACCTGGCTCAACCCGCACGTCTACCTGGACACCGTGTTCCTGCTGGGCTCGGTCGCCGCCGACCGGGGGGCGCTGCGCTGGACGTTCGGTCTGGGGGCCGCGGCCGCGAGCCTGTGCTGGTTCGCCGCGCTCGGCTTCGGCGCCCGCCACCTCGGCCGCTTCCTGGCCCGGCCGGTGGCCTGGCGGGTCCTGGACGGACTGGTCGCCGCCGTCATGATCGTGCTCGGTGTCTCCCTCGTCGCCCGGGCCTGAGCGCAGCGGCCCGACCCGCCCACCCCTGGTG
>NZ_JAGMUE010000214.1:0-558 GCF_019049165.1 Streptomyces sp. AC627_RSS907 | reverse complement strand
GGCATTGAGCTCGGCGTCCGCGGCGGGTACTACCTGGCGGTGCACGGGACTCTGGTTCGAGAGGCGCGAGGACGCACTGTGGACTACCGCACTCCGTCATCGGTGCTCCAGCGGATGACGGAAAGCTCTCATGGGCTCAGGGCCCTTCACAGGGCGATCGTCGACGGACGACAGAACAAGAAACCGCAGAGGGTCGACGAGGCCGGAACGCCTCAACTCAACCTGAGCAACAAGCCTCTCCTCGCCGACGACAAGTGGCTGCGCACCACATTCAGTGCCGTCGGTGAATCCGTAGCGTCGCCTCCCATCGAAGGAGACGTAACCACGCCCGAGAGCGAGTTCGAGGCCGCCAAGACTCACTTCGCGAACCTCGTGGCTTCCCTGGAAAGCGCACTTGTAGCAGCCGAAAGCGTGCGTGGGCACAGTCGACCGTTCCTCAGGGAGCAGGGATGGCCCCAGGTTCACGCGGATGACCTTGGCATCCGTCTCGACAAGATGAGCGGACGGCTGAAGATGTACGCAGCGATCGCCGAGGCTGCGGAAGAGGCTCACTCCGGC
>NZ_JAGMUE010000213.1:0-785 GCF_019049165.1 Streptomyces sp. AC627_RSS907 | reverse complement strand
GGCTCGATCTGGTCGAGGCGGTCCACCTCGACCTCGATCGGCAGCCCGGGGAAGGCGTCCCGTACCGCCGTGAACGCCGCCGCGACGCCGCCGGCGGCCACCACGTGGTTGTCCTTGATCAGCGCCGCGTCCGACAGGGACATCCGGTGGTTGACGCCGCCGCCGCAGCGGACCGCGTACTTCTCCAGGGCGCGCAGGCCGGGGGTGGTCTTGCGGGTGTCGCGGACGGCGGCGCCGGTGCCCGCCAGCGCGTCGGCCCAGGCGCGGGTCGCGGTCGCGATGCCGGACAGCCGGCACAGCAGGTTGAGCGCGCTGCGCTCGCCGGTCAGCAGGTCGCGGGTGCGGGTGCGGACGGACAGCAGCCTGTCGCCCGGGGCGACCCGGTCGCCGTCCTCGGCGTGCCGCTCGACCTCGAACGCGTCGGTGCACACCACCGACAGGATCGCCTCGGCGATGCGCAGGCCGGCCACGGTGCCCGCCTCGCGGGCCGTGAAGTCGCCGGTGGCGACCGCGTCCTCGGGGATGGTCGCCACGGTGGTGACGTCCACGCCGCGGTCGAGGTCCTCCTCGATCGCCACGTGCGCGATGTCCTCGACCTGCACCGGGTCGAGCCCGGCCGCGACCAGCAGCGCCGCGAGGTCCGGGTCGAGCCCGCACTCCAGCGGGTCCAGCTCGTACGCGCCGTCGGCGCCGCCGCAGCCGCAGCCGTCGCCGCAGCCGCCGGTCTCCCCCGCTCCCCCGGCGGCTGCGGAACCGCCGGTCTGCGACAGCGGGAGGTCCACTTG
>NZ_JAGMUE010000212.1:0-556 GCF_019049165.1 Streptomyces sp. AC627_RSS907 | reverse complement strand
GATTCCTTGACCGTGTAGCCGGTGGGGGCGATCGCGAGGTCATCCTCGTAGTCGCGAAGCACCTCTTTGAGCTTGGCTTTCGCCTCGGTCTTCGTCCGACCACTGCCGCGTTTGACGATGCGTTTGCCGCTCGGGTCATGGCCGAGATTGGCGGTCGCGATCCAACGCTGACGGCTGTCGTCCCAGTGCGGGCCGCCGTCACCTCTACTGCGTCGCTTCGGCATCACGCTGCCTCCCCGAGGCCCATGCGCGAGATGGGCGACACCCTGGCCCCCACGCGAGACCACACCATCGGGTCGTCCTCGACGCCCGGGAGTGTCGGGGTCAAGATGAGTTATCAGGTAACGCTCCAGCCCCGCCGCGTGAGTGACGGGGCTACAAGTGCACCGTGGTGGCGGCTATCCGAGACGGGTTGCAACGCCGGGATCGACTGTCAGGAGAGCGCGCTCGCTTCAGTTCTTTACCAACCGAATGGCGCTCACTATGGCCGCAAGGTTGGCTACTGCGCAGATCGTCCAAGCTGTGGCATTTTTTTGTCCGTGCGTCAGTGTCTCGC
>NZ_JAGMUE010000211.1:1367-15428 GCF_019049165.1 Streptomyces sp. AC627_RSS907 | reverse complement strand
GTTCAGTGACTCGACCTGGTGGCGGCCGTGCTGGGCCAGGCTGCGGCGCAGGAAGAGGAAGACCGAGCGGTTGTCGATGAAGCCGTGCAGCAGGACGACCGGGGGGCTGGTGCGGGTCGGCAGCCGGGGGGCGGGAGGGGTGGGGTGCGGTTCCTGGGAGTCCGTCGGCGGGAGGGCGGAAATGGGCCGGCGCTCCTGGACGATCCCCGAGGGGTAGAGGAGGAGGTGCCCGGCGAGGATCGCGACCTCCAGGGCGGTCGCCTTCAGGAGGGTCAGGGAGAGCCCCGTCAGTCGGGCCGGGAGTCCCGGCAGTCCCGGAATTCCCGGCAGGAGACGCTGACAGAGCGGGAGAAGGGGCAGTGCTGCCGTGGTGACCTTCATGGGCCGACCTCCTGTCGGCACGCGCGGGGACGCCTCTGTCCCCCGTGTGCCCTCTTTGGAGGGCCGTGACACCAGTGATTGGTGATGTTTGTGAGGTTTAAACCGGACAGACGTGCCGTATCAGTACTTCGGTGCCCTGCGATGCCCGTGTGCGGCGCGGGGCCCGCCGCTGCCCGGTCCTGCCCTCGCTGCGGCTCTCCGTGCGCGTGTTGCCGCCGCGCCCTGGCGCGGTGCGCGGCGGACATGTCCCACCGTGTGATTTCCCCCTCTGTATCCACCGCGAAACTGCCGGTTGCGGGATGCTGGAGATAACGTTCGTTCACTTCCCCGGGGCGATGTGGTGAGGGTGTCCGTGCAGCGAAGGCGAGCGCTTTACGCACTTCGTGCGCGATGTGTGTCTATGTCGGCCGTGCCCCCTGTGTACGGCGTCGGTGAAGTGTGCGGTACTTGTCGGTACGGATGGATGTAGTCGCTTCATGGAGGCAGTGATGGGTGTGGCAGCCGGTCCGATCCGCGTGGTGGTGGCCAAGCCGGGGCTCGACGGCCACGATCGCGGGGCCAAGGTGATCGCGCGGGCCCTGCGCGACGCCGGTATGGAGGTCATCTACACCGGGCTCCACCAGACACCCGAGCAGATCGTGGACACCGCGATCCAGGAGGACGCCGACGCCATCGGGCTGTCCATCCTCTCCGGGGCGCACAACACGCTCTTCGCCGCCGTGATCGAGCTGCTCAGGGAGCGCGACGCGGCGGACATCCTGGTCTTCGGCGGCGGGATCATCCCCGAGGCGGACATCGCCCCGCTGAAGGAGAAGGGCGTCGCGGAGATCTTCACGCCCGGTGCGACGACGGCGTCGATCGTGGACTGGGTACGGGCCAACGTGCGGGAACCGGCGGAGGCGTAGTCACCCGTTCGGTGACGGTGCGGCCGCCGGGCTGTCGTCGCGGCCGCCGGGCTGTCGTCTCAGCGTCTCAGTCGTCTCAGCGTCTCAGTCGCTCTCCGTCGTCGGGGTTGGGGGCGGTGCCGACGCCGACGGCTCGGAGTGGTCGCGAGCGTGGGCGTGTGCGTGGGCGACGGCTCGTGGCGGGCGTGGGCGTTGACTGTTGCGCACAGCCCGCCACGACGGGTCGTGCGGCCCTGCGCTCCCCGCCGCCCCTGCCGGGCGTGCGGCCCTGCGCTCCCCGCCGCCCCTGCCGGGCGAGCGGCCCGGGGAGTCGCGGCGCGTACCTCAGTGATCCGCCTCCAGCTCCTCGGCCATCGCCGCGCGCAACCGCAACGTCGTGACGAGGCGCTGGAACGCCTCCGCCCAGTACCCCGCGGCCCCCGGTGACGCGTCCTCCGGTTCCTCCGGTATCGCCAGCAGGCCGTCGAGGCGGGCCGCCTCCGAGGGGTCGAGGCAGCGTTCGGCCAGGCCCATGACGCCGCTGAAGCTCCACGGGTAGCTCCCGGCGTCGCGGGCGATGTTGAGCGCGTCGACCACCGCCCGTCCGAGCGGCGGAGCCCACGGCACCCCGCACATGCCGAGCAGCTGGAACGCCTCGGACAGACCGTGCGTCGCGATGAACCCGGCGACCCACTCGGCCCGTTCACCGGCGTCCAGCGTGCCGAGCAGTTTGGCCCGCTCGGCCAGGGACACCGCGCCCGGACCCCCGGCCTCGGGCGCCGTGGGCACCCCCAGCAGGGCTCTCGCCCAGGCAGCGTCCCGCTGCCGTACCGCGGCGCGGCACCAGGCCGCGTGCAGCTCGCCCTGCCAGTCGTCCGCCACCGGGAGGGCCACGATCTGCTCGGGGGTGCGTCCGCCGAACCGCGCGGACCAGGTCCCCAGTGGCGCGGCCTCCGCCAACTGGCCGAACCACCAGGACCGTGCACCGCGCCCCGCGGGCGGTGCGGCCACGACGCCGTCCCGTTCCATGTCCGCGTCGCACTCATGGGGTGCTTCGACGGTGATCGCCGGTGGGTCCAGGGCGCGGTCGAGCGACACGCAGGTCATGGTGCGCGCCGCCATCCGCGCGGCGAGCGCCGAGTCCGGGAGGGCCGACAACAGCTCCGCCGCCGTCGCCCGTACGTTGCGGCTGCGGTCGGCCAGCGTCCGTTCCAGGAACGGTTCGTCCGCCGGCCCCAGCCCCGTCCGCAGTGAGTCGAGGAGCATCAGCCGGTCCTCGGCCCGCTCTGTCGCCCACGTCGAGACCAGCAGCTCGCGGGCGGCGTCGGGGTCGCGGGCGCGCAGGGACGTCAGCAGAGCGACCCGCTCGGCGAACAGGCCCTCCTCCCAGAGCTTCCGCACCCGCTCCCCGGCGCCCGGGCCGGGCAGCGCGGGACCCCCGCCCGGCGTCGCGCGCAGCGCGAACCGCCAGTCCGGGTTGAGCCGGGCCAGCCAGAGGGCGCGGGGCCCGGCGAACGTCAACGCGGCCGGCCGCAGGTCCGTGCGCCCCCGTGCCGCGTCCAGCAGAGCCGGCAGCGCTTCGGGCGGTGCCGCGAAACCGCGGGCGTTCGCCGCAGCCAGCCACTGGGGCAGCAACTCCACCAGATCGGGCGCGCTGCCTCTGCGGCCTCCGCCCGCCGCGCCGGGGCGGTCGGTGAGCAGCATCATGAGCCGGCGGGCCGCCGCGCCCGGCAACGGCGGGCGGGGATCCTCGGGGGCCGGCTCCGGACGCCGGGCCGCGTGGGCCGGGCGCAGTCCCGCGCGCCGGCGAACGGTCTCGGCGGCCGCCATGTCCAGCAGCGCGGTCGCCGCGCCCGGGCCGGGCTCGCAGCCCGGGGGAGTGCGCCGCTCCGTGCCGAGCAGCGCCACGGTGACGAGTTCCTCCCAGTCGCCCGGGGCGGGCGCGTCGGTGAAAGCGGGCGTCCTGGTCATGTGTTTCCTTTCCGTCCCTGCCGTTTCGCCGGTTCTCTGCGCTCTGCCGGCCGGTTCGCCTTCTCTCGGCGGCCTCCGTACCCGTCGACCGCTGCTCGCTCTGCCGACTGCCGTTCGCTCCGGCGACCGCCGCCGTTCCGGCAGTCCCCGCTGTTCCGTGAGCCCGGCGGCTCCGGCGGTCCCTGCGGCTCCGGCGGTACTCTGCGCTCCGGCGCCGCTTCCCTGCCGCGTTCCGCCGGGCGGGTCAGCACAGCGGCACCGCCGGGCCGGGTCCGGTCGGCCAGGCGGTCAGCGGGGTGAAGCCGCGGTGGCCGCACTCGCCGAAGACCTTGACGGGCGCGCCACCCGACAGCGCGACCAGCCGCCACAGCCCCGGGCGGTTGCCGGCCGCCGGGGTGAGCGGCAGCGCCGTGTCCCCGTCGGCGTCCGCCAGCTGCCAGGAGTCACCGTCCGGCACCGGCACGGCCCGCTCCAGGGTCACCGGCACCGACTCGAGCCACGGGTCGTCCCGGAGGGCCTGGCCGTACCGCACGGCCGCCTGGGACACCGCCACCCCCTTCGGGCGTATCTCCGCGGGCGCGGGCGGCGCGAACTGTTTCCCGAGGGCCGCTCGCTGCTGACCGGCGCCCGGATACGACGACACCTCCGCCTCCAGGGTGAGCCCCACGGGCAGTGCCAACTCCGGAGCACGGCCCGCCGCCCCGAAGGAGAGGAGCAGCGCGGTGCGGTCCGTCTCCGCGCCGTACAGCCAGACGCGCCGGGTCGTCAGCCGTGCGTCCGCCGTGTCGTGCTGGGAGAGGACCAGCCAGCGGTCCCGCACCGGGGGGCCGTCCGCGGACGCGGCCAGGCCGACACGTGAGCGGACCGTCGCCGCCAGTGCGTCCGGCAGCCGCTCACGGCGCAGCCAGCCCTGGTCGAGGAGATGGAGAAGGGCACACTCCTCCAGCAGCCGGACCGGCCAGCCGGGGCCGGACGACGGTATGGCCCCCAACTCCCTCACCCGCGAGGCCAGACCCGGTGCCTGGGCGTCGACCATGCGGGCCGCCGTCTCCTCCCACAGCCCGTAACCGGACTGCTCCGCGCCGGCCAGGCCGCCGCGCAGGAGGTCCGCGAGCCGCTGCTCCAGCTCCGTCGCGCCCGCGGTGATCCGCTCGGCCCGTCGCTCCGCCCGGCGCCGCGCCGCCTCCGGATCACTCGGCCCGGCGGCGGAGCCGGTCGGGTCCGCCACCCCCTTCTCCCGCGCCCGCTCACGTCGTCCCGTGATCCACCGCTCCGCCCAGTCCGGCGCCTTCGCGTCCCGCTCCGCACCGTCTCCGCCCGCCCAGAGCAGCAGCAGTCCGAGCGCGTGCTTGCACGGAAACTTACGGCTTGGGCAACTGCACTTGTACGCGGGCCCGGACGCGTCCGCGACGTCGACGACCGTCTGATACGGCTTGCTGCCGCTGCCCCTGCACAGTCCCCACACCGCCCCCTCGTCGAAACCCACCCCGGACCACGGCCCGGCCGTGCCGAGTTTGCTCCCGGCTTTGCGCGACGCGGCGTCAGGCGCCAGCGCCAGCACCTGGTCCGCGGTCCAGCGCACCCCCTGCTGAGTCATGCCATCGAAGGTAGGTCCTCCCACTGACAATCGACCGAGAGCAGGAGTTTATGCAGGTCAGAGCGATTGTCAGTGGTGTGGTGCACCGTGGACACCAGATCGAACCGGCCGAGCTGGAGGGGGAATCAGCCCATGCCTGTGTCCGTAACACCGACATCCGTCGACCCGAGCGGGAGCGGGTCCGCGCCCGACACGGAGGCGTTGCGGCCGCACGCCGAGCACGCCTTCGCGGGCGAGCTGGCCGCGCTGGCAGCGCAGGACGACCGTGCGCGCCCGGCCCGCTGGAAGCTGTCGCCGTGGGCCGTCGCCACGTACCTGCTCGGCGGCACCCTGCCCGACGGCACGGTGATCACCCCGAAGTACGTGGGCCCGCGCCGTGTCGTCGAGGTCGCCGTCACCACGCTCGCCACCGACCGCGCCCTGCTCCTGCTCGGCGTGCCCGGCACCGCGAAGACCTGGGTGTCCGAGCATCTCGCCGCCGCCGTGAGCGGTGACTCGACCCTGCTGGTGCAGGGCACGGCGGGCACACCGGAGGAGGCGATCCGCTACGGCTGGAACTACGCGCGACTGCTGGCCCACGGCCCCAGCCGGGATGCCCTCGTGCCCAGCCCGGTCATGCGGGCGATGGCGGAGGGGACGACGGCCCGGGTGGAGGAACTGACCCGCATCCCGGCGGACGTGCAGGACAGTCTCATCACCATCCTGTCGGAGAAGACCCTGCCGATACCGGAACTCGGGCAGGAGGTGCAGGCGGTCCGCGGCTTCAACCTGATCGCCACCGCCAACGACCGCGATCGCGGGGTCAACGACCTGTCCAGCGCCCTGCGCCGCCGTTTCAACACCGTGGTGCTGCCGCTGCCGGAGAGTGCCGAGGCCGAGGTCGACATCGTCTCGCGCCGCGTCGACCAGATCGGCCGCTCCCTCGAACTGCCGGCCGCGCCCGACGGCATCGACGAGATCCGCAGGGTCGTCACCGTCTTCCGCGAGTTGCGTGACGGGCTGACGTCCGACGGGCGGACGAAGGTGAAGTCGCCCAGCGGCACGCTGTCGACGGCCGAGGCCATCTCCGTCGTCACCAACGGCCTGGCACTGGCCGCCCACTTCGGGGACGGGGTGCTGCGGCCGGGCGACGTCGCCGCGGGCATCGTCGGCGCCGTCGTCCGCGACCCGGCCGCCGACCGCGTCGTCTGGCAGGAGTACCTGGAGACGGTCGTCCGCGAGCGCGACGGCTGGGCGGACTTCTACCGGGCCTGCCGGGAGGTGACGGTGTGAACGGCGTGCGGACGCGAGAGCGGTCGGCGATGACGTTCCGGGCCGGTGTGCCGGCGGCCGGCGCGACGGTGGAGGACGACGACTCGACCTGGTCCCGTAGGCGAGGGGGACGGTGTGACGGGCGCTGACAGGGCCGCGGGCGACCGGCCCGGCGGGTCGGGCGGCGGGCCGCTCCTGCTCGGAGTGCGCCATCACGGGCCGGGGTCGGCACGGGCGGTCCGGGCGGCCCTGGATGCGGCCCGGCCGGGGGTCGTGCTGATCGAGGGACCGCCCGAGGCCGATGCCCTGATCCCGTTGGCCGCCGACGAGGACATGCGGCCACCGGTCGCGCTCCTGGCCCACGCCGTGGACGAGCCCGGTCGCTCGGCGTTCTGGCCGCTGGCCGACTTCTCCCCGGAGTGGGTGGCCATCCGCTGGGCCCTGGAGCACGACGTCCCGGCCCGCTTCATCGACCTCCCGGCCGCGCACACCCTGGCGTGGCGGGCACCGGAGCGGGAGCCGGAGCCGGGGGAGGCGGACGCGCCCGGTGCCGCCCGCCCCGACGTCCGGGTGGATCCGCTCGCCGCCCTCGCCGAGGCCGCCGGATACGAGGATGCGGAGCGCTGGTGGGAGGACGCGGTCGAGCACCGGGGCACGGGAGCGGGGGACGCGTTCGCGCCGTTCCTGGCGCTGGAGGAGGCGATGGGGGCGCTGCGGGAGACGGAGGAGAGCGGCGGGCGCGACCGGGACCTCGTACGGGAGGCGTACATGCGGCTCCAGGTACGGGCGGCGCGGCGCGAGTCCGCCCGGGGCGTGGCCGTGGTCTGCGGGGCCTGGCACGTGCCCGCGCTGCGGCGCGGGGGCGCCGTCGCAGCCGACCGGGCGCTGCTGAAGGGGCTGCCCAAGGTCAAGGTGGAGCTGACCTGGGTGCCGTGGACCCACCGCAGGCTGTCCCGGGCCAGTGGATACGGGGCGGGCATCGACTCGCCGGGTTGGTACGCACACCTGTTCGGCGTGCCGGACCGGCCCGTGGAGCGGTGGCTGACCAAGGTGGCCGGGCTGCTGCGGGAGGAGGACCGGCTCGTCTCCTCGGCGCACGTGATCGAGGCGGTGCGGCTGGCCGAGAGCCTCGCGGTGATGCGCGGTCGTCCGCTGCCCGGGCTGAGCGAGACGACGGACGCCGTACGGGCGGTGATGTGCGAGGGCTCGGACGTGCCGCTGGCGCTCGTGCACGATCGGCTGGTGGTGGGGGACGTCCTGGGGGATGTGCCGCCGGGGGCACCCGCGGTCCCGTTGCAGCGGGACCTCGACCGGACCCAGCGGCGGCTGCGGCTCAAGCCGGAGGCGCGGGAGCGGGAGCTGGAGCTGGACCTGCGCAAGGAGACCGACGCCGGGCGGAGCAGACTGCTGCACCGGCTGCGGCTGCTCGGCATCGGCTGGGGCGAGCCGGCCGCTTCGCGGGGCGGCACGGGCACCTTCCGGGAGACGTGGAGGCTGCGGTGGGAGCCGGAGCTGGCGGTGCGGGTCGCCGAGGCCGGGGTATGGGGCACCACCGTGCTCGCCGCCGCCACCGCCAGGGCCGAGGCGGACGCCGTCACCGCGCAGGGCCTCGCCGACGTGACCGCGCTCGCCGAACGCTGTCTGCTGGCCGGGCTGCCGGACACGCTGCCCACGGTGATGCGGGTCCTCGCCGACCGCGCGGCGCTCGACACCGACGTCGGCCACCTCGCCCAGGCCCTGCCGGCCCTGGTCCGCTCCCTGCGCTACGGCGACGTGCGCGGCACCGACACCGGCGCGCTGGCCGAGGTGGCCGCGGGCCTCGCCGAGCGGGTCTTCGTCGGCCTGCCTCCCGCCTGTGCCGCGCTGGACGCCGACGCGGCCGAGGAGATGCGCCGGCACCTGGACGCCGTGCACGGGGCGGTGGGCCTGCTCGGCGACGCCCCCGCGCCGGGCCACGGCGGCCTGCGCGCCCGCTGGGAGGCCGTGCTGCGGACCCTGTCCGCGCGGGACACCGTGCCCGGCGTCATCCGGGGGCGTGCCGTACGGCTCCTGCTGGACGACGGGAAGCTGGCACCGGACGAGGCGGCGCGACTCATGGGCCTGGTGCTGTCCCCGGGGACGCCGCCGCCGGACGCGGCGGCCTGGATCGAGGGCTTCCTCGGCGGCGGCTCCGGCGGCGGCATGCTGCTCCTTCACGACGAGCGGCTGCTCGCCCTGGTGGACTCCTGGCTGACCGGGGTACCGGCGGAGGCGTTCACGGACGTGCTGCCGCTGCTGCGGCGCACCTTCTCGGCGTACGAGCCGGGGGTGCGCCGAGGCCTCGGCGAGCTGGTCCGGCGCGGACCGGAGCGGCGGGCGAGCGTGACGGCGGCCGGTTCCGGCCCACCCGGTTTCGCGCCCGGGCTCGACACCGAGCGCGCCGACGCCGTACTGCCGGTGGTCCGGCTGCTGCTGGGCCTGGGCACGGCGGGCACGGCGGACGCGGCGGACGTGACGGGCACGGCGGACGTGACGGGCGCGGCGGACGCGGCGGGCACGGCGGACGTGGCGGACGTGACGGGCACGGCGGACGCGGCGGACGTGACGGGCACGGCGGGCGCGGCGGGCACGGCGGACGCGACGGGCGCGTCGAGCACGGCGAACGCGCGTGCGCGGACCGCCGGAGGACCGGGCGCGGGCCCAGGTCCGGGCCTGGACGACAACGACCTCGTGGGGGTGGACGCGTGACGGAACGACCTCGTGGGGAGGGAGGCATGACGGCCGGGACGGCGGTCGCCGACACCGCACAGGAACGACTGCGGCGGTGGCGGCTCGTGCTCGGCGGTGACGCGGCCGACGGCACCGGGTGCGTGCTCTCCGGTCAGGACGCCGCCATGGACGGAGCGCTCACCGCGCTCTACGGAAAGGGGGACGGACCACGGGCGGGGCGGGACCGTTCGGCGGGGCTCGGCGCCTCCGCGCCGGCCGTGGCGCGCTGGCTGGGCGACATACGGACCTACTTCCCCTCCTCCGTCGTGCAGGTCATGCAGCGGGACGCCATCGACCGGCTCGGCCTCGCCGGTCTCCTGCTGGAGCCGGAGATGCTCGAGGCGGTGGAGGCCGACGTGCACCTGGTCGGCACGTTGCTGTCGCTCAACAAGGCGATGCCGGAGACGACGAAGGAGACGGCGCGGGCCGTCGTGCGCAAGGTCGTCGAGGACCTGGAGAAGCGGCTCGCCACCCGCACCCGCGCCACCCTCACCGGTGCCCTCGACCGCAGTGCCCGGGTCAGCCGGCCCCGACACCACGACATCGACTGGAACCGCACGATCGCGGCCAACCTGAAGCACTACCTGCCCGAGCACCGGACGATCGTGCCCGAGCGGCTCATCGGGTACGGACGGGCGTCCCAGTCCGTGAAGAAGGAGGTCATCCTCTGCATCGACCAGTCGGGGTCGATGGCGGCGTCCGTCGTGTACGCCTCGGTGTTCGGCGCGGTGCTGGCGTCCATGCGGTCGATCGCCACCCGGCTCGTCGTGTTCGACACGGCGGTCGTCGACCTCACCGACCAGCTGGCCGATCCGGTCGACGTGCTCTTCGGCACCCAGCTCGGCGGCGGTACGGACATCAACCGGGCGCTGGCGTACTGCCAGTCGCAGATCACCCGGCCCGCCGAAACAGTGGTCGTGCTGATCAGCGACCTGTACGAGGGAGGCATACGGAACGAGATGCTCAAGCGGGTCGCGGCGATGAAGTCGGCGGGGGTGCGGTTCGTGACGCTGCTGGCCCTGTCCGACGAGGGGGCGCCCGCGTACGACCGGGAGCACGCGGCGGCGCTCGCCGCGCTGGACGCGCCGGCCTTCGCCTGTACGCCCGACCTGTTCCCGGAGGTGATGGCGGCGGCGATCGAGAAGCGGCCTCTGCCCCTACCGGACGCCGGTTGACGTCGTGTCGGTCCGCGGTGGCCGGACTCCTGCCGGAAACCGGCGCCGCGGGGAGACAGACGGGCCTCACCAGGTCAACCCCGGCCCGGTGAGGCCCTTGTCTCCCCGCGGCCGCGGAGTCCGTGCCCCGGCCCCGCCTCCGCGTATCCCGCGCAGGCGCCCAGGTCAGCTCCTCACACCCGGCACCGCGTGCCAGTGAGCGAGGCATCATGTGACAGGTATCACCGCTCGGGTGTGACCCGTGATTTAGAGACCCCCGGCAAGCGGCGATAACCTGCGAGACGGACATGCCGCGCGCTCGGACACCGTGTGCGCCCCCCTTGTGACTCACAGCGGACGTCACGTTGCCCTTCGCGGCACGCCCACGCATCCAACGAACCGCGAGATCACTGATAGGGACGGAAGCGCGTGGACCTGTTCGAGTACCAGGCGAGGGACCTCTTCGCCAAGCACGATGTACCGGTGCTGGCCGGTGAAGTCATCGACACGCCTGAGGCGGCGCGCGAGATCACCGAGCGTCTGGGCGGCAAGTCCGTCGTCAAGGCGCAGGTGAAGGTCGGTGGTCGCGGCAAGGCCGGTGGCGTGAAGCTGGCCGCCTCCGCGGACGAGGCCGTCGCCCGGGCGACGGACATCCTCGGCATGGACATCAAGGGCCACACGGTCCACAAGGTGATGATCGCCGAGACCGCCCCGGAGATCGTCGAGGAGTACTACGTCTCCTTCCTCCTCGACCGTGCCAACCGCACCTTCCTCTCCATCGCCTCCGTCGAGGGCGGCATGGAGATCGAGGAGGTGGCGGCCACCCGTCCGGAGGCCGTCGCCAAGACCCCGATCGACGCGATCGACGGCGTGACGCCCGAGAAGGCCCGCGAGATCGTCGAGGCCGCGAAGTTCCCGGCCGAGGTCGCCGACAAGGTCGCCGACATCCTGGTCAAGCTGTGGGACACCTTCATCAAGGAGGACGCCCTCCTGGTCGAGGTCAACCCGCTGGCCAAGGTCGCCTCCGGCGACGTCATCGCCCTCGACGGCAAGGTGTCGCTGGACGACAACGCCGAGTTCCGTCACCCCGACTTCGAGGCCCTCCACGACAAGGCCGCGGCCAACCCGCTCGAGGCCGCCGCCAAGGAGAAGAACCTCAACTACGTCAAGCTCGACGGCGAGGTCGGCATCATCGGCAACGGCGCGGGTCTCGTCATGAGCACCCTGGACGTCGTCGCGTACGCCGGTGAGAAGCACGGCAACGTCAAGCCCGCCAACTTCCTGGACATCGGTGGCGGCGCCTCCGCCCAGGTGATGGCGAACGGCCTGGAGATCATCCTCGGCGACCCGGACGTCCGCTCCGTGTTCGTCAACGTCTTCGGCGGCATCACCGCCTGCGACGAGGTCGCCAACGGCATCGTCCAGGCGCTGAAGCTCCTGGAGGACCGGGGCGAGAAGGTCGAGAAGCCGCTCGTCGTCCGCCTCGACGGCAACAACGCCGAGCTGGGCCGCAAGATCCTCACCGACGCCAACCACCCGCTGGTCCAGCGCGTCGACACCATGGACGGCGCGGCCGACAAGGCCGCCGAGCTGGCTCACGCCGCCAAGTAAGCACCTAGGACGAGGACACCAACACACCATGGCTATCTGGCTCAACAAGGACAGCAAGGTCATCGTCCAGGGCATGACCGGCGCCACCGGCATGAAGCACACCAAGCTCATGCTCGGCGACGGCACCAACGTCGTGGGCGGCGTGAACCCGCGCAAGGCGGGTCAGTCCGTGGACTTCGACGGCAACGAGGTACCGGTCTTCGGCACCGTCAAGGAGGCCATCGAGAAGACCGGCGCCGACGTCTCCGTCATCTTCGTGCCGGAGAAGTTCACCAAGGACGCCGTCGTCGAGGCCATCGACGCCGAGATCCCGCTGGCCGTCGTCATCACCGAGGGCATCGCCGTGCACGACTCGGCCGCCTTCTGGTCGTACGCCGGCAAGAAGGGCAACAAGACCCGGATCATCGGCCCGAACTGCCCCGGCATCATCACCCCGGGCCAGTCCAACGTCGGCATCATCCCGGGCGACATCACCAAGCCGGGCCGCATCGGCCTGGTCTCGAAGTCCGGCACGCTGACGTACCAGATGATGTACGAGCTGCGTGACATCGGCTTCTCGACCGCCGTCGGCATCGGTGGCGACCCGATCATCGGCACCACGCACATCGACGCGCTCGCCGCGTTCGAGGCCGACCCCGAGACCGACCTGATCGTCATGATCGGCGAGATCGGCGGCGACGCCGAGGAGCGTGCGGCCGACTTCATCAAGGCCAACGTGACCAAGCCGGTCGTGGGCTACGTCGCGGGCTTCACCGCGCCCGAGGGCAAGACCATGGGCCACGCCGGCGCCATCGTCTCCGGCTCGTCCGGCACCGCCCAGGCGAAGAAGGAGGCCCTGGAGGCCGCCGGCGTCAAGGTCGGCAAGACGCCGACCGAGACGGCGAAGCTCGCCCGCGCCATCCTGGGTCACTGACCCCGGCCGGCTGAGCGTCTTTCCCGCACCGAGTGGGCCCACCTCCTGACCGGGGGCGGGCCCACTCGGCGTACCGGCCCACCGGGCGCCGGGCCCACGGGTGTGCCGCGCCTCATCCGGCCACCGGCACCAGTCGCTCCGGCCCGTCCTGCAACTGGTCCCGCAGCTTCTGCCGCAGCTTCAGCTGCCTGTCTGACAGCGGCCCGGGCGCGACCCGGGGCGGCACCCCGCGCACCGTCTCCCCCGGCGCCACGGGCGGTTCGTAGTGGGTGGGGGCGGAGCGCAGGGTCAGGGCCGTCGTCCCGATGAAGGCGACCGTGAACGCGATCGCCGCCCGGGTCAGGAACCGTGCCCGGCGTTCGCTGCCGGCCCGCACTGTCGACGGCCCGGCCGCCCGCAGACGCTCGGCCGACGCCAGCTCCGCCAGCCGCCGGTGCAGCACCTGTGGGTCGGCCAGCTCGGGCAGCCGGCCGGCGACGGCCTCGCGGGCACGCAGGAGCCGGTTGGCCGCGGCCGGCGTGCTCGCCTCCGTCTCCGCGGCCGTCTCGGGCAGGTCCAGGCCCACGCCGTCGTACAGCACGAGCGTGCGGCGGTGCGGTGGGGGGAGCCGGAGCAGGGCGTCCAGCAGGGTGCGGTGGGAGGGGTCGGCGGGCGGCGGCTCCGGGGGCCGGTGGCGCAGGCGGAACCGGTGCCAGGGCGAGAGCGCGTACTCGTAAGCCGCCGCCCGTACCCAGCCCACCGGGTCGCGGTCGCGGGCCACCTCGGGCCAGCGCTCCCAGGCGCGCTGGAAGGCCCGCTCCACCGACTCGCGCGCCAGCTCGCGACGGCCGGTCAGCAGATAGGCCTGCCGTACGAGGGCGGGGGCCCCGAACGCGTACAGCGCGTCGAAGGCCTGGGCGGGCGTCGACGCGGCCGGTTCGGGCGCCGTTCCCCGCCCCTCGCCCAGCGGTGCAGCGGGCAGTACGAGGCTGTCGGCGGCCTCCACAGAGGCGTTGGCGGGGCGGGGACCGACGGTCACGACGACGGGTACCGGCGCCGGTTCGTCCGGCGGCGTCGGTGGCGTGCCCGTGCCCGTGCCCGTGTCCGACTCCGATTCCGTTTCCGCCCCTGCCCCCGTGCCCGCCCCCGCCTGCTCCCGCCGCGCGCGCCACGCCGTCGTGTCCTCCGCGCACGCCTCCCGTCGCCGCCCGCGGTGCCGCGTCACGCGGCTCCCCTTCGTACAAAAAGATCCATAAAAAGATACATAAACGTATATTGGGCGACACAACGGAACTTCGCCCGTTACACCGGTAAAGCGCGTGTCGTTGGCAGCATGGCGGGCGTGATGCCGATGACCGCCCGCCGAGCCCCGTTGTCCCTGCTGCGCAACCGGTGGCGCGACCGGTCGCCCGGGCTGTCCGCCGGTCTGATGGGCGGGGCGGTCGCGGCGGGACTGGGACTCGCCTCGTGCGCCGTGCTCGTGACGGTGCTGTGGATCGGCTCGCCGTACCCCGACAACGGGCCCGGCGGCGCCCTGCGCGTCGCCGCGTCGCTGTGGCTGCTGGCGCACGG
>NZ_JAGMUE010000211.1:0-1234 GCF_019049165.1 Streptomyces sp. AC627_RSS907 | reverse complement strand
ACACGCTGTCCGGCGTCCCGGCGCCCGTGGGCGTCACCCCCCTGCTGTTGCTGGTGCTGCCGGTGTGGCTGCTGCACCGCGCGGCCCGGGAGGCCACGGACCCCGGGGACGGAGTCGGTGTCGTCGTGGGGGCGGGGCCTGGGGTGGGCGGCGGACCGCGCCCCGGCGGGGGAGGGGGCCGAGACGCCGGGCCCCCGGTCGTCTCCGCGCGCATCGCCTGGGCCGGGGTCGTCGTCGGCTACCTCGCCGTCGCCCTGCCCGTCGTGCTGTACGCGGCGAGTGGCGCGCTGCGCCCCTCCTGGGGGTGGGTGGTGGTGTGGCTGCCGCTGGTCACCATGGCCGCGGCGGGGGCGGGCGTGTGGACGGCGTTCGGCCGGCCGGGAGGTCCGGTGGGACGGGCGCTGGGCGTGCTGCCCCGCACGGTGCGGGTGCTGGTCGTGGAGCCGGACGCGCGCCTGGGCGCCGCGTCGCGCGCCGCGGGCGCCGGTGCGGCGGTGCTCGTCGGCGGCGGGGCGCTGCTGCTCGCGGTGTCGCTGGTGTGGCACGGAGCCGCCGCCCGGGAGGCGTTCGTGCGGCTGGCCGACGGATGGCCGGGCCGGTTCGCCGTGCTGCTGCTCTGCCTGACGCTGGTGCCGAACGCGGCGGTGTGGGCGGCGGCGTACGCCCTCGGCCCCGGCTTCGTGCTCGGCACCGGGCATGTCGTGGACCCCCTCACCTCCGACCCCGCCCCGCTGATGCCGCCGTTCCCGTTGCTGGCGGCGGTGCCGGACGCGGGCCCGGGCACGCCGCTGCACTGGACGGCCGGGGTGGTGCCGCTGGCGGCGGGGGTGGTGACGGGGTGGTTCACGGGCCGGGCGGCCACGGCGGCCGTGGCGACCCCGGCGCGTGCGGCGGGCACAGGGCGTGGGGGGACCGTGGCGCGTGCGGTGGCCGCGGCGGGGGCGGCCCCGGACGCGGTCCGGGGGGACGGGGCGGCCACCGGGGTGTGGTCGTGGCGGCGGACCGCCGTCGCCGCCGTCGTGGCCGCCGGTCTCTGCGCGGTCCTCGTCGCCCTGTTGGCCGCCCTGGCGGGCGGGCCGCTCGGGGGCGCCGTGCTCGCCCGGTTCGGGCCGGTGTGGTGGCAGGCCGGCGGCGCGACGCTGGTGTGGGTCGGGCTGGTGGCGGTGCCGGTGGCGGTGGGGGTGCGGGCGTGGTGGGGCCGGGCGGCGGCCGCGCAGGCCCAGGTGGTCTCGAC
>NZ_JAGMUE010000210.1:0-451 GCF_019049165.1 Streptomyces sp. AC627_RSS907 | reverse complement strand
GCTGTCGAAGGTGGGACTGGCGATTGGGACGAAGTCGTAACAAGGTAGCCGTACCGGAAGGTGCGGCTGGATCACCTCCTTTCTAAGGAGCACTTCTTACCGAGTCCTTCGGGACGAGGTCAGAGGCCAGTACATCAGCGAACGTCTGATGCTGGTTGCTCATGGGTGGAACGTTGACTACTCGGCATTCTTGACCAGCTTGTCTTCCTAGTACTGCTTCGGCGTGGAACGGGAGAGTGAGTGGTGGGGGTGTCGGGCACGCTGTTGGGTATCTGAGGGCGCGGCCGTATGGCTGGGTCTTCGGTGCCGGCCCCAGTGCACTCGAGCTCTGGCTCGGGGTGATGGGTGGTTGGTCGTTGTTTGAGAACTGCACAGTGGACGCGAGCATCTGTGGCCAAGTTTTTAAGGGCGCACGGTGGATGCCTTGGCACCAGGAACCGATGAAGGACGT
>NZ_JAGMUE010000021.1:0-17187 GCF_019049165.1 Streptomyces sp. AC627_RSS907 | reverse complement strand
CCGACGGCCAGGCCGGCCCGGCGGGCGGTGTAGCCGTGGTCGTGGTTCACCCAGGTCGTGCCGTAGAACCGGAGGGGTTCGGGGCGGGGGCCGGTGGGGGGTGTGGAGCCCGCGGGGGTGTCCGGGGTGCCGTTCGTGCCGTTCTCTGCGCTCACGGGTCGATTATGGCGCCGGATGTGCCGCGGGCTCCGGGTGGGCCCGGGCCGGTGAGCCCGGGGCCGGTCAGCCCAGGGCCGGTCAGCCCAGGGCCGGTGAGCCCGGGGCCGGTGGCGCTAGGAGCAGCGGGGAGCGACGTAGCCGTCGCTGCCGGTGCGGATGTACGTGTCGGAGACGTACTGGCCGCTGCCGATCTTGTCCCAGACGGACGACGTGCCGTACGGGCCGGACACCCTCGTGCCCGTGGTCTGGCAGCTGATCACGACCGACGAGCCCTCGGGCAGGACCCGTACGACGGAGTAACCGGTGCCGGGACCGCTGCGGACGTTGACCCGGTAGCCGGGCGCGACCGGGTAGGAGCGCAGGCCCGTGGCAGCCGCCGTGGTGACGGCATCCACGGTCGCGTCCTCGTCCCCGCCCCCGGTCGGCGCGATGTGGTCGACGGACATGAGTGGACCTCCCCCGTTGAACCCCACGACTGTCATGGGGCCACGTTGATTCCCCTGGAACGAAAAATGAAACACGAGTTCGCACCTCGCACGCGGAGGCTAGCAAGCCGCCTCGGTCCCGTACGACTCATCGACTAGGCTCCGAACGTCGCGCGCGCTACGGAACAGCACGGGGGTGGTCCCATGGCGCCACAGAAGAACGCCGGAGCGGGCGCGGAAGCGGAACTTCCGGAGTACGCCGGTCACTATCACCTGGAGTCCTGCCTGGGCTCGGGTGGCATGGGTGTCGTGCACCTGGCCCGGAGCACCTCCGGGATGCGGGTCGCGGTGAAGGTCGTACACGCCCCGTATGCCCGGGACCCCGAGTTCAGAGGCCGTTTCCGGCAGGAGGTGGCGGCGGCGCGACGGGTGAGCGGGGCCTTCACCGCGCCGGTCGTCGACGCCGACCCGGACGCCGAACGGCCGTGGATGGCCACGCTGTTCATTCCCGGTCCGACGCTCTCGGAAGAGGTCAAGCGGAACGGACCCATGGATCCGGCCCAGTTGCGCCGGCTGATGGCCGGACTCGCGGAGGCGCTGCGGGACATCCACCGGGTCGGGGTCGTCCACCGGGACCTGAAGCCGAGCAACGTACTGCTCGCCGAGGACGGGCCGAAGGTCATCGACTTCGGAATCTCCCGGCCGAAGGACAGCGAACTGCGCACCGAGACCGGGAAGTTGATCGGTACGCCGCCGTTCATGGCGCCCGAACAGTTCCGGCGGCCCCGGGAAGTGGGCCCCGCTGCCGACGTCTTCGCGCTCGGGTCGCTGATGGTGCACGCGGCGACCGGGCGCGGGCCCTTCGACTCCGACAGTCCCTACGTCGTCGCCTACCAGGTGGTGCACGACGAACCCGACCTGACCGGGGTGCCGGAGACGCTCGCGCCGCTGGTGCTGCGGTGCCTCGCCAAGGAGCCCGACGAGCGGCCCACGCCGGACGAACTGATGCGGCGGCTGCGGTCGGTGGCGGCGTCGTACGACACGCAGACGTTCGTACCGGCGGTGCGGACGCGGGGGGACGACACCCCGGAGCCCCGTCCGGACGGCTCGCCCGCACCGGCGGCGGACGGCTCGCCCGTATCCGTGCCTGACGACTCGCCCGGACTCGTGCCGGACGACTCGCCCGGCCTCCGGCCGGACGCGCCCGCCGGGCGGCCCGCGCGGCGCCTCGGCACGCGCGCGTCCCTGGTGGCCGGGGTGCTCTGCCTCGCCGTGACCGGCGGGCTCGCCTCGGTCCAGGTGCTCGACGACGCCGAGCCGGCGCGCAGGACGGCCGCCGCGCAGAGTACGTCGGGCGGCTACGGCGCGTGGGAGTCGGTGGTTGCCCCGGAGGGCGGCATGCCCCAGTGCTCGTACGGGTCCGAGAAGCTGCTGTGCGCGCGGCCCGGCCTGGTCTTCGCCCTCGATCCGGCCGACGGCCGCACGCTGTGGAAGCACGAGGTCGAGGAGGCCACACGGGACGAGCCGCCGGTCATGTCGGGCGGCCTCGTGCAGCCCGTCGTCGGTCTGATCGGGGACCTTGAGGCGCTCGACCCCGCCACGGGCAGGCCGGTGTGGCAGGAGGAGATGCCCGCGTACGACGGAGTGCGGAGCGTCGGCGACATGACCCTGCTCACCCGCGCGGACGGGCTGGTCACCGGCGTGGAGAGCGCCTCGGGCCGGACCAGGTGGTCCCACCGGATCCCTGGGCAGGCCGTGCCGTACTTCACCTCGTTCGCCGGCGATCCCACGGCGTACGCGACGACCGTGTCCGGGGACGGGGCGAGCACGCACGTCACCGCGGTGGACCCGGCGACGGGTGACGTGCGGTGGGACGCCGATCTGGAGGGGACGCTGACGCCCGTCGGGGCGGCGGACGGGTCCGTGTACTTCCTCAGGGGCGGCGCCGTCTACGGGGACGCGACGGCCGTGGTCCGTCACACGCCCGGCACCGGGTCCACCCGCCGGGTGACCCTGCCGGTGCCGGTCGAGCAGGCGCAGGCCGGCGTGCACGGGGACACCGTGTACCTCATGGGCGCGGGCGGCTCACTGGTCGCCGTCGACACGGCCGCGGGAACGCAGCGGTGGCGGCTGGAGACGGGCGTGAGCCGGGGCTCGGTGCCCGCCTCCGACGGGCGGCACGTGTACGTCACCGCTCCCGACGGGCGGCTCCTCGGCGTGGACGCCCTGAAGGGCAAGCTCCTCGGACAGACGCGCCCGCGCCTCGGTGCCGACTCCGACCGCGTCCCCGCCTCGCTGCCCCGGCCCGTGCTCGCGGGCGGCCACGTCTACGCCGGTGCGCCGGACGGGACCGTGTTCGGCGTGGCGGGCCGGGACCCGGGCGCCTGGTAGCGGGGACTGCCGGCCGCTGGCGATGCCGTTGCCGGACGCCCGGCGGGGCCGGGCCCGGCCCAGTCCCGGCCGGGGCGGAACCGGCCGGGTCCGGCCCGGCTCAGCCCAGCTTGGTCACGTCACGCACCGCGCCCTTGTCGGCGCTCGTCGCCATCGCGGCGTACGCCTTCAGGGCCGCGGAGACCTTGCGGTCGCGGTTCTTCGGGGCGTACACGCCGTTCAGGGCCTGCTCGCGGCGGGCCAGCTCGGCGTCGTCGACCAGCAGCTCGATGGAGCGGTTCGGGATGTCGATGCGGATGCGGTCGCCGTCCTCGACGAGGGCGATCGTGCCGCCCGAGGCCGCCTCGGGGCTGGCGTGACCGATGGAGAGACCGGAGGTGCCACCGGAGAAGCGGCCGTCGGTGACCAGGGCGCAGGCCTTTCCGAGACCGCGGCCCTTCAGGTACGAGGTCGGGTAGAGCATCTCCTGCATGCCGGGGCCGCCCTTGGGGCCCTCGTAGCGGATGACGACGACGTCGCCCTCCTTGACCTGCTGGGTGAGGATCTTCTCGACGGCCTCCTCCTGCGACTCGCAGACGACCGCCGGGCCCTCGAAGGTCCAGATGGACTCGTCGACGCCGGCCGTCTTGACGACGCAGCCGTCGACGGCCAGGTTGCCGCGCAGGACCGCCAGGCCGCCGTCCTTGGAGTAGGCGTGCTCGGCGGAGCGGATGCAACCGCCCTCGGCGTCGTCGTCCAGGGAGTCCCAGCGCTCGGACTGGGAGAAGGCCTCGGCGGAGCGGACGCAGCCGGGGGCCGCGTGCCACAGCTCCACGGCCTCCGGGGAGGGGGAGCCGCCGCGGATGTCCCAGGTCTTCAGCCAGTCGGCGAGGGAGGGGCTGTGGACGGAGTGCACGTCCTCGTTGAGCAGGCCCGCGCGGTGCAGCTCGCCCAGCAGGGCGGGGATGCCTCCCGCGCGGTGCACGTCCTCCATGTAGTACGTGCGGTCCTTGGCGACGTTGGGCGCGACCTTGGCCAGGCAGGGGACGCGGCGCGAGAGGGCGTCCATCTCGGTGAGGCCGTAGGGGACGCCCGCCTCCTGGGCGGCGGCCAGCAGGTGGAGGATCGTGTTGGTCGAGCCGCCCATCGCGATGTCGAGGGCCATCGCGTTCCCGAAGGCCGCGGGGGTGGCGATGTTGCGGGGCAGGACCGAGTCGTCGTCCTGCTCGTAGTAGCGGCGGGTCAGGTCGAGCACCGTGCGGGCGGCGTTCTCGTACAGCGCCTTGCGGGCGGTGTGGGTGGCCAGGACCGAGCCGTTGCCCGGCAGGGAGAGGCCGATGGCCTCGGTCAGGCAGTTCATCGAGTTGGCGGTGAACATGCCGGAGCAGGAGCCGCAGGTGGGGCAGGCGTTCTCCTCGATGCGGAGGATGTCCGCGTCGGAGACCTTGTCGTTGACCGCTTCCGACATCGCGTCGACCAGGTCCAGGGTGCGGACCGTGCCGTCGACCAGGGTGGCGCGGCCGGACTCCATCGGGCCGCCGGAGACGAAGACCGTCGGGATGTTCAGCCGCAGGGCGGCGTTGAGCATGCCCGGGGTGATCTTGTCGCAGTTGGAGATGCAGATCAGGGCGTCGGCGCAGTGCGCCTCGACCATGTACTCCACGCTGTCCGCGATCAGGTCGCGGGAGGGCAGGGAGTAGAGCATGCCGCCGTGGCCCATCGCGATGCCGTCGTCGACGGCGATCGTGTTGAACTCGCGCGGGATGCCGCCGGCCGCGGTGACCGCCTCGCTGACGATGCGGCCGACCGGGGCGAGGTGCGTGTGCCCCGGCACGAACTCCGTGAAGCTGTTGGCGACCGCGATGATCGGCTTCCGCCCGATGTCCGCGCCGGGTACACCGGAGGCACGCATAAGGGCGCGGGCGCCCGCCATGTTGCGGCCGTGGGTGACTGTGCGGGACCTCAGTTCGGGCATCGTCGCTCGCTCCTTCGGAGAGTAAAGACTGCCGTCGAGCGTACGCCCGTCATCCAGGGGCCGGGACAGGGTGTCCGGAATGCGGGACGCGTGTCTCGCGGACGGCCCGGGAAGGGTGGCTTCAGAGGACGCGGTCGCGGGTGCCGGCGGATTCCGTGCGCGGCGGGCGGACGCGGCGGCGGGTGCTCACGCCGGCCTCGCTCACCGCCGGTGCGCCTTCGACGCCGTGGCCGGCGACGCCAGGTGCAGGCGGGCGAAGGCCAGCGCCTCGGCGAGATCGGCCTCACGTTCGGCGCTCGACATCGCGCGACGGGTGTTGACCTCGATGACGACATGGCCGTCGAAGCCGGTGTGGGCGAGGCGCTCCAGCACCTCGGCGCAGGGCTGGTCGCCGCGGCCGGGGACGAGGTGCTCGTCCTTGGCGGAGCCCTTGCCGTCGGCGAGGTGGACGTGGCCGAGGCGGTCGCCCATGCGCTCGAGCATGTCGAGGGCGTCGGTGCGGGAGGTGGCGGCGTGGCTGAGGTCGATCGTGAAGTGACGGTAGTCGTCCTTCGTCACGTCCCAGTCGGGGGCGTACGCCTGCATCTCGCGGTCGCGGTAGCGCCAGGGGTACATGTTCTCGACGGCGAACCGTACGTCCGTCTCGTCCGCCATCCGCCAGATGCCGTTGACGAAGTCCCGGGCGTACTGCCGCTGCCAGCGGAACGGCGGGTGGACGACGACGGCGGACGCGCCGAGCGTCTCGGCGGCGGCGCGGGCGCGCTGGAGCTTGACCCAGGGGTCGGTGGACCAGACGCGCTGCGTGATGAGCAGGCAGGGGGCGTGCACGGCCAGGACCGGCATCCGGTGGTAGTCGCTGAGTCTGCGCAGCGCGTCGAGGTCCTGGCTGACCGGATCGGTCCACACCATGACCTCGACCCCGTCGTATCCGAGGCGTGCGGCGATCTCGAAGGCCGTCGCCGTCGACTCCGGGTAGACGGAAGCCGTCGACAGGGCGACCTTCGCGTCCGGGATGCGGACGACGTCCCTTGGTTGTGCCACGAGGGTCAGGTTACGGGGTGCCGGTCGGGGAGCGCGGGGTGCCTGCTCGCCGTTGTGGTGATTGCCATAGGGCGGGCCCGGCGGGCGCCGTGGACTGTCGCGCCCACGCGGCCCGACGGGTGCCGTGGCCTGTCGCGCCCACGGGGCCCGGCGTGCTTCGGCCCGGCCCCGTGCTCCTGCCGGGGCCCGTCATCCCTGGCCCATGTGGTCCAGTCTGCGCAGGATCACGCCCTCCCGCAGTGCCCACGGGCAGATCTCCAGGTGCTCCACGCGCAGCAGGTCCATCGCGGCCTCGGCCACCAGGGCACCGGCCAGGAGCTGGTTCGCGCGGCCCTCCGAGACGCCCGGGAGCTCGGCGCGCTCGCCGGCGGTCATGGCGGCCAGGCGGGGCACCCAGGCCTCCAGGGAGGCCCGCTTCAGCTCGCGCTGGACGTACAGGCCCTCGGCGGAGCGGGCGGCGCCGGCGATGCGGGCCAGTTGCCGGAAGGTCTTGGAGGTGGCGACCACGTGGTCGGGGGCGCCGAGGCGGCTGAAGTCACCGACCGTGCGGGCGATCTCGGTGCGGACGTGGCGGCGCAGCGCCCTGACGTCGTCCGGGTGGGGCGGGTCGCCGGGCAGCCAGGACGCGGTCAGCCGGCCCGCGCCGAGCGGCAGCGACACGGCGGTGTCGGGCTCCTCGTCCATGCCGTAGGCCATCTCCAGGGAGCCGCCGCCGATGTCCAGGACCAGCAGCCTGCCCGCCGACCAGCCGAACCAGCGGCGGACGGCGAGGAAGGTGAGCCGGGCCTCCTCGGCGCCGGTGAGGACCGTCAGCTCGACGCCGGTCTCGGTCCGCACGCGCGCGAGGACGTCGTCGGCGTTGCTCGCCTCGCGCACGGCGGAGGTGGCGAACGGCAGGAGGTCCTCGACGCCCTTGTCCTCGGCGGCCTGGAGCGCCTCCCGGACGACCGCGACCAGCCGGTCGACACCGTCGGGGCCGATCGCTCCGTCGTCGTCGAGGAGTTGGGCGAGGCGCAGCTCCGCCTTGTGCGAGTGCGCGGGCAGCGGGCGCGCACCCGGGTGCGCGTCCACCACCAGCAGATGCACCGTGTTCGAACCCACGTCGAGGACACCGAGTCTCATGGACGGAACGCTACTGCGAGCGGGGGCGGGCGGCGGTGCCGTCCCGGGGTCCGGGCGACTTACCCTGGACGGGTGCCAAAGACGAAAAAGGCGAAGGATGAAAAGCCGCCCAAGAAGGACAAGGGACACAAGAAGAACAGGACGACCAAGAAGGACGTACTGATCGGTATCGCGGCCCCTGATTCTTCGGCGGGCGCTCCGGCGGGTTCTTCAGCTGGTTCTTCTGGTTCTTCAGCGGATTCCTCGGTGGATTCCTCGGTGGGCGACGAGAAGGGGCTCGACTTCGCGCGCGCGTGGGTGGAGTTTCCGGATCCGGCGGACGAGGAGCAGGTCTTCCGGTGCGACCTGACCTGGCTCACCTCCCGCTGGAACTGCATCTTCGGCAGCGGCTGCCAGGGCATCCAGGCGGGCCGCGCGGACGACGGGTGCTGCACCCTGGGCGCCCACTTCTCCGACGAGGACGACGAGAAGCGGGTTGCCGAGCACGTGGCGCGGCTCACGCCGGACATCTGGCAGCACCATGCCGAGGGCACGCGGGGCGGATGGGTCTCGGAGGACGACGAGGGCTCGCGGCAGACCCGGCCGTACCAGGGCTCGTGCATCTTCCAGAACCGGCCCGGCTTCGCGGGCGGCGCGGGCTGCTCGCTGCACATCCTGGCCCTGAAGGAGGGCCGTGAACCGCTGGAGACCAAGCCGGACGTGTGCTGGCAGCTCCCGGTCCGGCGGACGTACGAGTGGATCGACCGGCCCGACGACACGCGTGTGCTCCAGGTGTCGATCGGTGAGTACGACCGGCGCGGCTGGGGGCCGGGCGGGCACGACCTGCACTGGTGGTGCACGTCGGCGACCTCGGCGCACGGCGCGGGCGACCCGGTGTACGTGTCGTACCGGCCGGAACTGATCGAGCTCATGGGCAAGGCGGGCTACGACCGGCTGGTCGAGCTGTGCGAGGAGCGGCTGGCCTCGCAGCTGCCGCTGGTGGCGCCGCACCCGGCGGACCCCGCCCGCTGAGCCCGGCGCTACGGGGTGGCCGGGCCCGGGGTGCCGCCGTCGCCCGCCGGCGCTGACGAGCCTCCCGTGCCTCCGGTCGGGGACGGTTCGGCGGGCGTCGGGTCCGGCGACGTGGGGGTCGGGTCGTCGGGGGGCGTGGGACCGGGCGGCGCGGAGGTCGTCGGGGACGGACCCGGGTGGGACGGGGGCGGGGTGTCGTCCGGCGTGCCGGGGCGCGGGCCCGGGCGGGTGGCGCTGGGCGCGGTGCCGTAGCCCTCGATGGAGACGATCGCGCCGACGGGTGAGACGGCCACGCGTGCGCTCCAGTGGCCGGACGGCTCGCGCAGGTGGTCGACGTACACCCTGACCGTCAGCGCCTCACCGGGGCGGAGGGTGCCCGCCGCCTGGCTCAGGTAGAGCCAGGCGGCGTCGACGGACGCGGACCAGCGCACCGGTGCGTCGCCGGTCGCGGTCAGCGTGACGAGTGTGGTGTCGCCGTCGTGGCCGGCCGTCACCTCCAGGTGGGCGGCGCCCTTCTCGTCGGCGCCGGAGGCGCTGACGACCTCCACGGAGACGTCGGCCTCGCCGTCCTCGCCGAAGCGGGTGCCGGGCGTGGTGCTCGCGTTGCCGGCGTTCTCGTAGCCGTGGCCGCCGCCCGCGGACCCGCCTTCCGGGCCGTCGGTCCCCTGTACCTCGGGGGCGCTGGCCGAGCGGCCGTCCTCGCCCTCGACGACGGGGGTGCCGCGGTAGGCCGCCCACAGGGCGAGTACGGGGGCCGCGACGACGGTGGCCACGACGGTCGTGGTGACGGCACGCGCGCGGAGGCGGTCCCGCCGGGCCGCGCGGTCCCTGGGGTCCATCGGGAAGCCGCGCCGGTCGAAGCGGGGGGACGCGGTCCGCGCGCGCGGGAGGTGCGTCATGGCGAGGTGCAGTGCCGCGCGGGGTGCCTCCAGGACGGGCAGCTCGGCCGGTGTCACGCTCGTGCCGGGCCAGCGGCCGGGGATCGCCCGCTCGGCGCCGCGGCGGCAGCGGGGGCAGTCGTCGACGTGCCGGACCAGCTCGCGGCGCAGGGCGGAACTCAGCACGTACCGGTTGTCGCCGGTGAGACGGGCGACGCCCGGACAGGTGCCGGTCTCGGCGACGGCGAGGGCGGCGCGGGTGCGCTCGACCTCGCAGGCGGCGGAGGCGAGCAGCTCCCGGGCGGCGGCCGGTTCCATACCGAGGACGGCCGCCACCTCGTGGGCGGCGAGGTGGTGGCGCACGGCGAGTTCGAGGGCCTCGCGCTGCTCCGGGGTGGTACCGGCGGCCTCCGGCCAGGCCAGCCGGGCCAGCCGGCGGCGCCGCGCCTCCTCGTCGGCCCCCGCGGACGGTGCCGGGGGCACCGGCGGGGTGGCGGACTGCCGTGCGGTACGCCGGCGGCCGGGGACGGGGCGGCCCGCCGCGTGACTGCTCGGACGCTTCTGCTTGGCCTCCGCCAGCTTGCGCAGGCACACCCAGCGGGCCAGCGCGTACAGCCAGGCCCTGCGGTCCGCGGCGGACGCGGGCCCGCGGTGGCCGCGGCGCTCGGCCAGCGCGAGGGTGTCGCCCAGGGCGGCCGTCGCGGCGTCGTGGTCGCAGAGCACGGACAGGCAGTACGTGAACAGGCCGTCCAGATACATGTCGTACGCGTCGTAGCGCGCGGGCGGCCGCTGCGCCAGCGTGCGTGCCGCGGCGCGGTCGCGCAGCTCCCGGTTCGTCCGGTGGGCGCCGGTCGTGCGGGTCATGGTCTCCGGACTGCTCCTCATCACCCGGCGACCGTAGGGGGCCATGGGTGGCGCGGGCTGGCGCGTTGGGCAGTTTTAATCCGTACGGGTGAAACGATCCCTCATAAGGGGACAGGAAGCCGTTGTTCCGGTGGCCGGTTCAGGGTGCGGGGTGGCCCGTTCGGGGTGCGCGCGGCCTGTCGGGGCAGGTCGGGGGGCCGTCCCGGGGTCCGTCCCGGGGCCCGCCCCGAGGCCGTCCGCGAGGGGCTCCGGCTGTCCGGGCGGGGCGGGAGCCGCCGCCGTGGGACGGGTTGTCAGTGGGGGCGGTTACGGTTCGTGCATGGCTGCCCGTACGAAGACCACCAAGGAACGGCCGTCCTACCGCTGCACCGAGTGCGGCTGGCAGACGGCCAAGTGGCTCGGCCGCTGCCCCGAGTGCCAGGCCTGGGGCACGGTCGAGGAGTACGGCGCGCCCGCGGTCCGTACGACGACGCCGGGACGCGTCACCACCTCCGCGCTGCCCATCGGCCAGGTCGACGGCCGTCAGGCGACCGCTCGCCCCACCGGCGTGCCCGAGCTCGACCGGGTGCTCGGTGGCGGGCTGGTGCCCGGCGCGGTGGTGCTCCTCGCGGGCGAGCCCGGCGTCGGCAAGTCCACGCTGCTGCTGGACGTGGCGGCCAAGTCGGCCAGTGAGGAACACAAGACCCTGTACGTCACGGGCGAGGAGTCGGCGAGTCAGGTGCGGCTGCGCGCCGACCGCATCCACGCCATCGACGACCACCTGTACCTCGCCGCCGAGACCGACCTCGCGGCGGTCCTCGGCCACTTGGACGCGGTCAAGCCGTCCCTGCTGATCCTGGACTCCGTGCAGACGGTGGCATCCCCCGAGATCGACGGTGCCCCCGGCGGCATGGCGCAGGTGCGGGAGGTGGCGGGCGCCCTGATCCGCGCCTCCAAGGAGCGGGGCATGTCCACCCTGCTCGTGGGCCACGTCACGAAGGACGGGGCCATCGCCGGCCCCCGCCTGCTCGAACACCTTGTGGACGTCGTCCTGCACTTCGAGGGCGACCGGCACGCGCGCCTCAGACTGGTGCGCGGCGTCAAGAACCGCTACGGCACCACCGACGAGGTCGGCTGCTTCGAGCTGCACGACGAGGGCATCACGGGCCTGGCCGACCCCAGCGGGCTGTTCCTCACCCGCCGCGCCGAGCCCGTGCCCGGCACCTGCCTGACCGTCACCCTGGAGGGCCGCCGCCCGCTGGTCGCCGAGGTGCAGGCGCTCACCGTGGACTCCCAGATCCCGTCCCCGCGGCGCACGACGTCCGGCCTGGAGACCTCCCGCGTGTCCATGATGCTGGCCGTCCTGGAGCAGCGCGGACGCATCAGCGCCCTGGGCAAGAGGGACATCTACTCCGCGACGGTCGGCGGCGTGAAGCTGTCCGAGCCGGCCGCCGACCTCGCCGTCGCCCTCGCGCTGGCGAGTGCGGCGAGCGACACCCCGCTGCCCAAGAACCTCGTCGCGATCGGCGAGGTCGGACTCGCCGGTGAGGTGAGACGGGTCACGGGCGTGCAGCGCAGGCTCGCCGAGGCGCACCGCCTGGGCTTCACCCACGCCCTGGTACCGACCGATCCGGGCAGGGTCCCTGACGGCATGAAGGTGCTGGAAGTCGCGGACATGGGGGACGCCCTGCGGGTGCTTCCCCGTTCGCGTCGGCGAGAGGCCCCACGGGAGGAGGAGGACCGCCGGTAGACTTTGCCCTGGTCTCGCCCGTCCGTACCAACCGAGTACGCGAAGCGGGGGCGCCCAGAACCTGCGACCGGAGGAGTGCAGTGGCAGCCAACGACCGGGCAGCAGCTCCCGGAAAGTCCGGTGGGAGTGCCGGTGCCGATGGCCTGATGCGCGCCTCGCTGAGCGCCGTGGCGCCCGGCACGCCCCTGAGGGACGGCCTGGAGCGGGTCCTTCGCGGCAACACCGGCGGCCTGATCGTGCTGGGCTCCGACAAGACCGTCGAGTCGATGTGCACGGGCGGCTTCGTGCTGGATGTCGAGTTCACCGCGACCCGGCTGCGCGAGCTGTGCAAGCTGGACGGCGGCATCGTGCTCTCCTCGGACCTGTCGAAGATCCTGCGGGCCGGAGTGCAGCTGCTGCCCGACCCCACGATCCCCACCGAGGAGACGGGCACCCGGCACCGTACGGCGGACCGGGTCAGCAAGCAGGTCGGCTTCCCCGTCGTCTCCGTCTCCCAGTCCATGCGGCTCATCGCCCTCTACGTCGACGGTCAGCGTCGTGTCCTGGAGGACTCCGCGGCGATCCTCTCCCGCGCCAACCAGGCCCTGGCGACCCTGGAGCGCTACAAGCTCCGCCTCGACGAGGTCGCGGGCACGCTGTCGGCCCTGGAGATCGAGGACCTGGTCACCGTCCGGGACGTCTCGGCGGTCTCCCAGCGGCTGGAGATGGTGCGCCGCATCGCCACCGAGATCGCCGAATACGTGGTGGAGCTGGGCACGGACGGGCGCCTGCTCGCGCTCCAGCTCGACGAGCTGATCGCCGGCGTGGAACCCGAACGCGAGCTGGTCGTACGGGACTACGTGCCCGAGCCGACGGCCAAGCGCTCCCGCACCGTCGACGAGGCGCTCGCCGAGCTGGACAAGCTCAGCCATGCCGAGCTGCTGGAACTGGCGACGGTGGCCCGCGCCTTGGGATACACCGGCTCCCCCGAGACCCTGGACTCCGCCGTGTCTCCGCGCGGCTTCCGGCTGCTGGCGAAGGTGCCGCGGCTGCCGGGCGCGATCATCGACCGCCTGGTGGAGCACTTCGGCGGCCTGCAGAAGCTGCTCGCCGCCAGCGTGGACGACCTCCAGACGGTGGACGGTGTCGGCGAGGCCCGCGCACGCAGCGTGCGGGAGGGGCTGTCGCGGCTGGCGGAGTCGTCGATCCTGGAGCGCTACGTCTAGGGGCCCACGTCCACGGGCCCAGGCCTGGCGCGTCCGGCGGGCACGCATCCACCTGGCGCGCAGTCCGTCCGGCGTTCAATGCGTCCGGCGCGCAATGTGTCCGGCGTGCATCCGCGTGACGCGGGTCCGGCCGGCGGGGCACGCCCAGGGCGTCACGTCGGTGCGCGATATGTCCCAGAGCGCCGTCCCCGGAGCGACATGTGCGTGACGTCCGGCGCGGGTGCTGCCTCGGTGGCCGCGCCCGCACCGGTCCCGTCTCAGTCGTTCTTCAGCACGAACGACGTCCGCACCTTCGCGAAGCCCGCCGCCTTGGCCTCCACCAGGTACGTCCCCGCCCCGGCCGAACCCGCCGGAGGCGTCCCGCACTCGGCGGCGCTCGGCTTGCGGTCCCACTTCACGGTGTAGGTGATGCCACTCCCGGCGGCCACCCGGTACTGCAGGCTCCCCGAGCCCTTGACGCAGTCGTCGGAGGACCAGTACGCGTCGTCACCGCTGGCCGGGGTGATCGTCACCACGGCGTGCTCCGGCCCGAGATCGACCTTGCAGTCGGCGCCGGAGGTGTTCCGTGCGGTGAGTTCGAAGGTGGGCGTCTGGCCGGGCGAGTAGTTGTTGCGGACGCTGCGCATGCTCAACTGGACCGCGCCGGGAGTGCAGTTCGGCAGGTTCGAGCCGCCCGGCAGCGCGTCGCCGACGCCGACGCCGGTCACCGCACCACCGGCGGAGCCGCCTCCGCCGGTGCCGCCGGACCCGCCGCCGTTCCCGGAACCACCGGTGCCGGAACCGCCGTTGCCGGAACCACCGTCACCAGACCCGGATCCGCCACCGGAGCCCGCACCCGAACCCGCGCCGGAGCCCGGCTCGTTGGAGCCGCCACTCCCCGACTCGTCGCGCCCGCCCGGCGCCTGACTGATCGCCGGTCCGGAGCCCGAGGGCCCCGGAGTGATCGAGGGCGCGGGGTTCTTGCCGTTGGCGCCGTCCTCGTGGCCCTTCCCGTCGCCCCCGCCGCCGGAGACCACGACCCACGTGATCAGCAGCGCCAACAGGGCGAGGAGAGACAGCAGTACGGCCCTCCGTCGCCAGTAGATGGAGGAGGGAAGCGGCCCGACCGGATTGCGCAGAGATCCCACGGCGCAAACTGTACGAGAGATCGGCGCGTTCCCTTGTCCCACCCGCCGCTCGGGGCGGCAACTTTTACGGATCATCATTCCGGAAACCGGTCCGGCACCCCTGCCGATCGACAGGTGCCGTAGCTGTCGATCGCAGGGTGTGACCCTCTCGCCCCGTTGCCTACCGTCCGTGACCATGACCTTCGAGGACGACGAGCTCTACCGCGACATCACCGGCTTCGCCCACGACACCCCGACGTGGGTGCAGCACACGGCGGAGGTGTGGACGGAGGCGGGAATCCTGTTGTTCGGCGCGCTGTTCGTCGCCGCCTGGTGGAGGTCGCGCCGCGGCAGCTCCCGGGCGTTCGCGATCGCGGCCCTTGCACCCCTGGCCACGGCTGCGGCATATGTGTGCAGCGAGCTGCTCAAGTCCGGTTTCACCGAGGAGCGTCCGTGCCGGGCGGTCGCCGGGGCGGTGCCGTCCCTGGCCGAGTGCCCGCCGACCGGTGACTGGTCGTTCCCGAGCAACCACGCGACGATAGCGGGCGCCTCGGCCGTCGCGCTGGTCCTGGTCCGGCGGGCGCTCGTCTGGCTGACGGTCCCGCTCGCCCTGCTGATGGCCTTCTCCCGCGTCTTCGTCGGCGTCCACTACCCGCACGACGTCGCCGCCGGACTGCTGCTCGGCGCCCTCGTCGCCGCCGTGGCCGTGCGCCTGGGCACGCGGCCGGTGACACGGCTGGCCGAGGCGATGCGCGCGTCGTCGGCGCCCGCGGTGCGGTGGCTGACCGGCCCGGGTCCGGCCGCCGCGCCGACTGCGGCGTACGTCGCCTCGCACCGGCGCCGCTGACCCGGGCTCAGGCGTCCGCCTCGACCAGTCCCGCCTCGTACGCCACGATCGCCGCCTGGACCCGGTTGCGTACCTCCAGCCGGTCCAGGACCGCGCTCACGTAGGCCTTCACGGTGCCCTCGACGAGGTGCAGCCGGGCGGCGATCTCCGGGTTGGACAGGCCGGCGCCGACGAGGCCGAGCACCTCGCGTTCGCGGGGGCTCAGGCGTGCCGCACGCGCGCGTGCGTGCTCCTCGCGGGCGAGCCGGCCACCGCCACCGCCCCTGCCGAGGTCCTCGATGACGTACCGGGCGACCTTCGGGGACAGGAAGGCGGCGCCCTCCGCCACGGCCCGTACGCCGGCCATCAGTTCGTAGGGGTCACCCGACTTGAGGAGGAAGCCGGTCGCGCCGGCGGCCAGGGCGCGGGCGACGTAGGCCTGTTCGGAGAACGTGGTCAGCATGGCGACGGCCGTGCCGGGGACGGTCCGTACGATCTCCTCGGCCGCCGAGAGGCCGTCCAGGCGCGGCATGCGGATGTCCAGCAGGGCCACGTCGGGGCGGTGCGCGCGGGCCAGTTCGACGGCCTCGCGGCCGTCGCCCGCCTCGGCGACGACCTCGCTCTCGCCGCCGCTCGCCAGGATGGCGCGCACGCCGGCCCGCACCATCGCCTCGTCGTCGGCCAACAGTACCCGGATCACCGTACGGACTCCTCGTGTTGCTCGTGCTGCTCTTGTTGCTCGTGCTGCTCTTGTTGCTCGCGTACCTCGCCGGGGCGGCCGACGCCGGGGACGACGTCCTTGGTGAGCAGCCGTCCCCGCTGGTCGAAGCAGAGCCGGAAGTGGTCGATGGACGTGAGGAGTTCGCCGCTCGCGCGGTAGTAACGGCAGTCGGCGTCCGCGGGCGGCGCGGGGGCGCGCTCGGTGGGCGGGTCGTGGGCCTCGCGGTCCGGGAGCAGGGGCGCGGCCTCGTCGTACGACGTGCCCGGCCGCAGTTTCGCGTACGCGCTCGGGGTGAGCACCGAGTGCGTCTCCGTGTACGCGTACCAGCCGAAGGCGGCGCCGACCAGCACGACGCCGGCACCGGCGGCGGCGCCCAGGCCGAGGACGACGCGGCGGCGGGCGTGGGCGAAGGGAGCCACGGGGGCGGGCGGGGAGACGGGGGCGACGGTCTGCTGTGCGGGGACGTGCGCCCACACCCGGAACCCGTCCCCGTGCGGGCCGGCCCGGAAGTCGCCGCCGACCGAGGCGACGGCGGCGCGCAGTCCGAGCAGGCCCGAACCGCCCGACGACGGGGGCGCCTCCTCGGTGGCCGGTCCGTTGGTGACGGTGACCGTCGTCCCGCGGGCCTGCCCGGTGACGGCGACGACGACGGGGGCGCCCGGCGCGTGCCGGGCGGCGTTGGTCAGCGCCTCGCGCACGATCCGGTGCAGCAGCCGTTCGGCGACGCCGCCGGGTTCCGGGGCCGGGGTGGCGGTGTCCGGCGCCTCCCAGCTGACGGGGAGCCCCGACTCGGCGGCGCGGGCGACGAGTTCCTCGACGCTCTCGCCCGCCGGGGCCAGCGGGACGGGCTCGTCGTCCTCACGCAGTACGCCGATGATGCGGTGCAGGTGGTCGGTGGCGTCGGCGGCGGCGACGCGCAGGTCGGCCGCGGCGGCCCGGTGGCCGTCGGCGAGTCCGGGGGCGACCTGGAGGGCGGCGGCGCGCAGGGCGAGCAGGCTCAGTTCGTGGCCGAGGGAGTCGTGCATGTCCTGGGCGATCCGGGCGCGTTCCCGGAGCCGGGCCCGTTCCTCGGCGTGCCGCTGCTCGTCCTCCAGCCGGGCCGCCCTGAGCCAGCCGGCCTCGGCCAGGGCACGGCTCTGCCGCCAGTAGCGTCCGCCGAGCCAGGGGAAGACGCAGCCGAAGAGCAGCGTGCACGTCAGGACCAGGCACTCCGGGGGCGGGTCAACTCCCACGAGCACGATCCGCACCGTACCGACCGTGCCGACGGCGACGAAGCCGGCCACCGCGGGGCGCGCCCGCCGCGCGCGCAGGCCGAGCAGGAGGGAGAAGGTGCCGAGCGCCGGGCCGTAGGACACGGTGAACAGGGCCGGGGCGGCGGTCAGGCCCAGACCGGCCGTCGCGAGGAAGGCGCCGAGCGGCTGCCGCCGGGCGAGAGCAACCGCCACGCCGAGCACGGCCAGACCGGCCACCTGCTGCCAGAGGGGTCTCGGCTCGTTCATCCCGATCCGGTCGGCGGTGACCGCCGGGAAGGCGAGGGCGGCCCAGAACAGCGCACCTCTGCCGAGGGAGGCAAGCCCGACGCCGGCACGCGGACCGGGGGCGGGGGCGGGTGCGGGGGCGGGTGCGGGTGCGGGTGCGGTACGACGGCCGACGGCGGTTTCGGGGCCGGGGGCGGCACGTCGGCCGGCGTCGGTGTCAACGCCGGGGTCGGTACGACGAGCGGAACCGATGCTGCCGCCGGACGCGGCACAGCCC
>NZ_JAGMUE010000209.1:0-580 GCF_019049165.1 Streptomyces sp. AC627_RSS907 | reverse complement strand
CCGGTGAGCACGCTGATCGGGCAGTGCAGCACCGGCGCGCTGCCGTCCACGTCGCACCGGTAGGTCTCGATGGCCGTGTAGTCGGCGCGGATGGCCGGCAGCACCATCCGCAGCAACTCCTCGTCGGCCAGCAGCCCGGAGTCGGTCCCGCTGAGCGCGCGGATCTCGGCGATCAGCCCGTCGTCGCCCCGCTGGTGGACGTTCTCGTCCCGGAAGGTGATCGGCGCCCGCCGCCCGGAGGCGATCAGGCCGCGCAGGTGGACGTTGCCGTCCCGCTCGAAGCGGCGCGCCAGTTCGAAGCCGAGCACCGCGCCCATGCTGTGCCCGAAGAGCACCAGCGGGCGGTCCGCCCAGGGCGCGAGCGCCGCGTAGATCGCGTCGACCAGGTCGCCCACGTTCTCCAACGGCGGTTCGGCGCGCCGGTCCTGGCGGCCCGGGTACTGCACCGACAGCACGTCGGTGGTCTCGGAGAGCGCCTTGGAGAAGGGGAAGAAGAAGGAAGCGGACCCTCCTGCGTGCGGCAGGAGCACCACGCGGTGCGGACTGTCGGCTACGGGATGGAAGCGCCGGACCCACAGGT
>NZ_JAGMUE010000208.1:0-552 GCF_019049165.1 Streptomyces sp. AC627_RSS907 | reverse complement strand
CGCTTCCCGAAGTGCTGCGCCCGCCCACGGAGTTGAGGAGACCAGCCGATGCCCTACGCGACGGCACCCGACGGGACCCGCATCGCCTACCAGGTCGAAGGCGAGGGTGTGCCGCTCATCCTGCTGGCTGGGCAGGCCAACAGCCACCTTTGGTGGGAGACGGTGCGCGCCGACTTCCACCCCGCACGCAGCACCCTGACCCTCGACTACCGGGGCACCGGCGACAGTGACAAGCCCGATACGCCCCACAGCACCGAACTGTTCGCCCAGGACGTCATCGCCGTCCTCGACGACCTCGGCATCGAGCGGGCCGACGTCTACGGCACGTCCATGGGTGGGCGTGTCGCCCAGCAACTCGCCGCCCGCCACCCGCGCTGAGTCCGCGCCCTGGTCCTGGGCTGCACCTCACCCGGCGGCCCGCACGGCATCGAACGCGGCGACGACGTCCGCCAGGCACTGGCCCAGCCCCACTCCGGAGCCGCGCGACAAGCCCTGCTGGAGTTCATGTACACACCCCGCTGGCTCGCCGACCATCCGGGCCCGCACCACACC
>NZ_JAGMUE010000207.1:0-570 GCF_019049165.1 Streptomyces sp. AC627_RSS907 | reverse complement strand
CCCGCGCGACGCGCGAACGCACGGTACCCACCGGGCAGTTGGCCACGAGCGCGGCCTGCGCGTACGGCAGCCCGAGGAGCTGGGTGAGCACGAACGCCTCGCGCCGCTCGTAGGGAAGCTGCCCCAGGAGTTGGGACAGGGCCACCCCCTCGTCGAACCCCGGCAACTCGCGGGACTGCGCCAACTCGGCCGCGGTCTGCCAGTCGTCGGTGTCGGACAGGCGTGGCCGGGCCGCGTTCCAGCGCAGCCGGTCCACGACCGTGTAACGGGCGATCGACAGCAGCCAGGTACGGGCCGACGACCTGCCCTCGAAGCGGGGCAGGCTGCGCAGCGCCCGCAGGTACGTCTCCTGGACGAGGTCGTCGGCCGACTGCGGGTCGTTGCTCAGCCGCGAGACGTACCGCCACACGTCGCGTTGGGTGGCCCGGATGAACTGGTCCACCGCCTCGGCGTCGCCGCCGCGCGCCGCCAGCGCCCACGCGGTCACCGCCTCGTCGTCGCGCTCATACACGGGCACCACCGTGCTCCGCGTCGCACTGCCCCAGGGCACGCACGGCACCGGCCCGCGAG
>NZ_JAGMUE010000206.1:0-558 GCF_019049165.1 Streptomyces sp. AC627_RSS907 | reverse complement strand
TACCGTCGGATCACCTCGCCCACCGGGAGTCCCGGCCACAGCGTGGTCTCGCCGCTGTCGCGGGCGATGACCAGCCGCGCGCTCTGGGTGCCCGGCGCCCGCGAGGGCCCGTCGGGGCGGTCCTCGGCCCAGGCGACGAAGCCGAGGTCGAATTCCCGCACCCGCACCTCGCGCTGCTGGTAGCGCGGGACGTCTCCGTTGACCCACTGCTCCGCGCGCTCCTGCGCCTGCGCGAAGGTCACCATCGCGCTCATCCCTCCACCGGGACGACGTACGCGAAGCCGCCGTCCACCATCAAGTTGGCCACGGTCTCCAGCTCCGGCGGGTTGCCCGCCAGGCGCAGCAGGAAGGCGTCGAAGTCGTCGCCGCAGGGCAGCATCAGCTCCGCGACCCGGTCCCGCACGCTCCAGCCGTCCCGGTCCCGCGCGTCGTCGTACGCGCAGAACCACACCGACCCGATCGCCTCGCCGCGCACCTTGACCGCGATGACGCCGCCCTGCACGAACCCGACACCGAGGTAGTCCTTGGTGAAGTGGTCCCGCAGGCACTTGTTGGCGT
>NZ_JAGMUE010000205.1:0-594 GCF_019049165.1 Streptomyces sp. AC627_RSS907 | reverse complement strand
CGCACGGCTTGCTTGTGTTCGACGCTGGTGGCGTGCGGGGCGGTGCCGGGCTCCGTCTCGCTCGCGGTGTTGATGAAGGCGCAGCCACGGAAGCCGTCGCAGATGGTCGCGGTGCGCAGCGCGTCGAACAGCCCGAGTATCTGTTCGCGGGGGTCGGAACCGGCGTTGGTCGCGGCCTCCCGCAGGGCACCGCGCCAGAGTCCGTCGGCGCCGTGGAGGTACGCGATGACGAGATCGTCCTTGGAGCGGAAGTGAGAGTAGAGAGTCGCCTTGGCGACGCCGGATTCGGCGATGATGCGGTCCACGCCGACGCCACGCACGCCGTGGGCGTTGAACAACTCCGTCGCGGTATCCAGAATCCGACTCCGAGCGGGAGACCGCTTGTCAGCCATGCGTCACGCTCCAAGAGGTGGGTGCCTGGTTCGGGCGCCGGCTCGGTGCCGCGTCAGGTGCGCGCCCGGAGCCTACGCCAACGCTCTTCAGGATACAGACAGACCTGTCCGTATGGCTGTAGTGGAGCCCACTGACATGGGGTCAGAGTGAGCGCGGACCCCGAGGGGGTCGAGGCGGGGGCGCGGAGGCGGGTGCGGCCCC
>NZ_JAGMUE010000204.1:0-4652 GCF_019049165.1 Streptomyces sp. AC627_RSS907 | reverse complement strand
CTCCTGCGGTGCGACCCGCGGTGCGTCCCGCGGTGCGTCCCGCGGCGCGGCCGGCGCCTCCCGGTCGGCGGGAAGCCCACCCGCCCGCCCCTTCGCGACGGCGTCCCGGATCGCCGCCACCTCCCCCTCCAGCTCCTTGGCCGCGGGGAAGTTCTCGTCCCGCTCCAGCAGTACGCCCGGCGGCGCCACGCGCGAGGCGAGGTCGGTGAGGATGTCGAGCACCGGTTGCGCGACGGGGTGGGCGTGGCTGTCGTGCCAGACGCCGTCCCGCTCGAAGCCGCCCGCGACATGGACGTACGCGATGGCCTCCAGGGGTAGTTCACCGAGTGCTTCGGCCGGGTCCTCACCGCGGTTGACGTGGTTGGTGTGCAGGTTCGCCACGTCGATCAGCAGTCGCACTCCCGTCCGGTCGGCCAGCTCGTACAGGAACTGCCCCTCCGTCATCTCCTCGTCCGGCCAGGAGAACAGGGCGGCGATGTTCTCCACGGCGAGCGGTACGGGCAGCGCGTCCTGTGCGACGCGCACGTTCTCGCACAGCACGTCGAGGGCGTCGCGGGTGCGCGGGACCGGCAGCAGGTGCCCGGCCTCCAGACGCGGGGAGGCGGTCAGTGTCCCGCCCGCCCGGACGAACGCGATGTGCTCGGTCACCAGCGGCGCCCCGAGCACCTCCGCCCGCTCGGCCAGCGCCGCCAGCCGCCCCGCGTCCGGCCGCTCGGCACCGCCGAGCCCGAGCGAGACCCCGTGCGGCACGACGGTCACGCCGCGCTCGCGCAGCCGCAGCAGCGAGTCGGGCAGGTGGCCGGGGCAGAGGTTCTCCGACACGGCCTCGACCCAGTCGACGCCGGGCATCCGCTCCACGACGTCCGCGATCTCCGGACGCCACCCGATACCGGTCCCCAGTCGCTCGATCCGTTCCATGGCCGCCGCCCCTCCCCGTCGACTTGCCGGGGATATGGCCCGCGCGGCCCGGCGCGAATCCACCGGGGGGCGTCTTCAGAGCAACATTTGAGATTCCCGGCTCCTGGTGCCGGCCGCCGTCAGTGCGGGATGAAGACGTTGTGGATCTCGGAGAGCCGTGGCGCGGCGTCCGGGAAGCCGGCCGCCTTCGTGGCGGGGAGGATCACCGGCAGGTAGGCCTCGAGGGCCTCCCTGGACTCCCACACGTCCACCACACGCACCCCGTCACCCGTGACGACAGCCACGTGGCCGAGCAGACCGGGGACGGGGCGTCCGGAGCGAGTACCGGCGGTTTCCTGGACCTCGTCGTACTGCTCGGCGGTCACCCCGGGATAGTCGATCTCCATCAGAAGTGCCATATCACCACATTACGACCGGATCGTGGGACGTGCCCCGCGCGGCGGACCGGCCTCCTCGCCTACCGGAGCGCCGGATGATCCGCCACCACCGTGCACGAGCCCGGCGCGATCTCCGTGAACCCGGCGTCGCGGACCACCGGCAGGCCGCTCGTCGTGAGGCCGGACCAGCGGGCGGAGGCCGGGGTACGCACCGCCAGCGGGTAGCCCGCGTCGCGCCACGCGGTCCGCTCCGCGTCGTCCAGCTCCCACCAGGCGAGCTGCGCGCCGTGCCCCGCCTGGGCCATCGCCTTGCCCGCCGACATGCCGAGGTCGGGATTCATCCAGAGGACGGGACCGGACGGGTCGGCGTCGACCGGCGGCTCCGGGTCGTCGAGGTCGGTGCCGGAGACCTGGAGCCGGGCCAGGTCCTTGGGCCAGCCGTCCAGCGGGACCGGCGGGAAGACCCGCACCTCGGCCGTCTTGCCGGTGACCGTGATGCCGGGCAGCGCCTCGGCCCGCCGCCACTCCGCGCCGCGCGCCCGCCGCACGACCTTGCGGATGCGCGCGTCCTGCCAGTCCCGCATCGCCCGCGCCCACTCGCCGTCGCCGGTCGACCGCTCGTCGCCGAGCATCACCAGCACCGCCCGGGCCGCGGTCTCCAGCGCGTCGGTACGGGGCGGGGGCGCCGCCCGCTCGATGCGTACGACCAGCGGCAGGACGAACTGCGGCGCGAGGTCGCGGTCGCCGGGCTCGGCGCGGAAGGGGCTGTCGGGGACGGGCGTCGTCGGATCGTTGCTCACGCCCACCAGTCTGCCAAGCTCCGCGGGCGCGAGAGGATGCCCCCATGCAACGTGAGCTACGGCTGGATCACGTGGGGCGCCGCTACGGACCGCGCGGCCCCTGGGTGCTGCGCGGCGTCGATCTGAGCCTGGCGCCCGGCACCCTCGTCCGCGTCGAGGGCGCCAACGGCACCGGCAAGTCCACCCTGCTGCGCGTGCTCGCCGGCATCGACGCCCCCACCGAGGGCCGGGTCACCGGCCGTCCGCGCACCGCGTACGTCCCCGAACGCTTCCCGCCCGCCCTGCCCTTCACGGCCGTCCAGTACCTCATCCACCTCGGGACCGTGCACGGGCTGTCCCGCCGGGCGGCGGCCCACGCCGCCGGGCAGTGGCTGGAGCGGCTGGGGGCCGCCGGGTTCGCCGGCACGCCGCTGGCCCGGCTGTCCAAGGGCAGCAGCCAGAAGGTGGCGGTGGCACAGGCACTGCTCGCCGAACCGGAACTGCTCGTCCTCGACGAGCCCTGGACCGGGCTCGACGCCGGGGCCGAGCTGGAACGGGCGGTCGCCGAGCGGACGGCCTCCGGCGGCGCCGTCGTCTTCGTCGACCACGACCCGCGCCGCCTGGGCGACGCGCCCGACGCCACCTACACCGTGCGCGAGGGCACCCTGCACCGCCGTACCGACCACACCGGGGCCCCGGCCGGGCCGCGGGTCGCCGTCCGGGTGCGGGGGCCGGTCGGCGGCGGACTGCCCGCCGACGTGCACCGGATCGTCGCCTCCGCCGAGGAGACCGCCCCCGGCGCCCATCTGCTCACCGTGCCCGCCTCGCACTCCGACATCCTGCTGCGCACCCTCCTGACCGCCCGGCCGCCCTGGCACGTGGTGAGCGTGCACGCCCCGGAGGAGCACCGGTGACCGCGCTCCTCCGCTACCAGGCCGCCCTCCTGCTGCGCTCTCAGCGCTGGCTGCCGCCCGTCATCCTGTACGCCGCCGCCCTCGGCATCGGTGTGCAGGGCGGGCAGCCGGTGCTGGACTCGCTCGGCTGGGCGGCGGCCGTGCTGCTGCCGGTCGCGGCCTGGCTGGTGCGGATCTGCGTCACCGGGGAGCCGCCTGCCGCCCGCGCCTGTGTGTCGGCGGCGCGCGGCCCCGCGCGGGCCCACCTGGCCTGTCTGCTGGTGGGCCTCGCCGCGGCGGCGCTCCTGGGCACGGTGGCGACGCTCGTCGTGACGCCGATCAGCGACCCGGTCAGCACCGGTCACGGCACGCCCGTGCCGCCGCTCCCGGCGGGCGGCGCCGGACTGCTCGCCGCGCTGGTGTGCGCCCTGCTCGGCAGCGCCGTCGGCGCGCTCACCGCCTGGCCGGTGCTGCGCTCGCCCGGCCGCGCGGTTCCGGCGCTGCTGCTGGCGGCCCTGCTGGCGCTGGTGACATCGGGGTCCCCGGCGCGCGCGGCGGTCGGCGGCCTGGTCACCGGCTCCCGGTCCGGGGTCGTACCGCTGCCCCTGCTCCCGCTGGCGGCGGCGGCCGTGGTCGCCGTGGCCGCGATCTCCCTGGCCTGTGCGCTCAGCTCGCGCAGATCAGCCTGAACAGGCCGTGCGCTGGGCCTCCTGCCATTCGCAGACCGGGCAGAAGGTGATCCCCTTGTACGACTCGGGGTACTCCGTCGGCTCCCGGCACAGCACGCACTCCGCGTACGGCGGGCCGTCGGCCTTGGGCGGCCGGGTCGCGTCGATCAGACAGTAGTCGTTCGGACCGGGGTCGCCCGGACTGCTGTCGTTCGGGCCGTGGTCGTCGTCGCTGCTCATCTCACCAGCGTAGGCCCGTCAGCGGCGGTCGTTCGCGGCGGCGATCAGCTCGGAGACCTTCACGAAGCGGTAGCCCCGGCGGCGCAGCTCGGGCACGATCGTGCGCACCGCCCGTTCGGTCACCGGAGCCGCGCTGCGCGTGCAGTGCATGACGACCACCGACCCCGGCCGCACACCGTCCAGCACCTGCCGGGCCACCGCGTCGGCGTCCGTCGCGAACGCGTCCCCGCTCACCACGTCCCACTGCACGGCGGTGACGCCGACGGGGGTCAGCTCCTTGAGGGCCACACGGTCGTAACAGCCCCCGGGGAAACGGAAGTACGGCATCGACTCCGGCACCCCGGCCTCCTCGAACGCCGCGTACGCCCGCTCCACGTCCGGCCGCATCCGCTCCCTGGACACGGTCGGCAGGCCGTAGCAGTCCTCGGTGTAGGCGTAGTGGCTGTAGGAGTGGTTGGCGATCTCGAACTGGGCGTCCCGGCCGATGGACCGGGCCTCGTCGGGGTACTCCTCGGCCCACCGGCCGGTCATGAACACCGTGGCCGGCACCTCCAGTTCCCGCAGGGTCGCGATCAGCCGTGGATTGTCGAACCGTTCGCCCGCCGCCGCCCGCGGCCCCTGGTCGGCGGTCATGTCGGCGTCGAAGGTGAGGGCGACCGTCCTGCCGTCCGCCCGCGGGCCGTGCTCGAAGACGGGGGTGAGGCCCGCCGGGCCGGGGGCGAGCACGGGAGGCCGGGACGGAGACGGAGACGGAGGCGGAGGGGGAGGGGGATGGGG
>NZ_JAGMUE010000203.1:0-544 GCF_019049165.1 Streptomyces sp. AC627_RSS907 | reverse complement strand
GCGCGCCGATGCCCAGCGAGAACCCGACGGCGATCGGGGCGAGCACCGCGAGCAGGCCGGGTGTGGCCAATTCGCGCAGCGCGTCCTTGGTGCAGATGTCGACGACGCGCCCGTAGTCGGGCTTCTCGGTGTAGTTCATGATCCCGGGCTTCTCCCGGAACTGCCGGCGAACCTCGTAGACCACCGAGCCCGCCGATCGCGACACCGCGTTGATCGCCAGGCCGGAGAAAAGGAAGACGACCGCCGCGCCGAAGACGAGCCCCACCAGGTTGTTCGGCTGCGAGATGTCCATGCTCAGGTTCATCTCGCCGGCCACGTTCGCGTTGACGTCGTTGACCGCCTCGGCGATCGCGTCGCGGTACGAGCCGAACAGCGCCGCCGCGGCCAGCACCGCCGTGGCGATCGCGATGCCCTTGGTGATGGCCTTGGTGGTGTTGCCCACCGCGTCCAGGTCGGTGAGCACCTGCGCGCCCTCGTCCCGGACGTCGCCGGACATCTCGGCGATGCCCTGCGCGTTGTCCGACACGGGTCCGAAGGTGTCCAT
>NZ_JAGMUE010000202.1:5599-89317 GCF_019049165.1 Streptomyces sp. AC627_RSS907 | reverse complement strand
CACCTCCCCCCCGCCCCCAGGCGGGGCCACGCGAGGCCCCGCCCCCCGGGCCACGCGGCGGTCCGCCGGGCGGGCGTCCGTGGGGCGTCCCCGGGGGCGTCGGGCCCGCCACGCCCTGGGCGTCCTCGCGGCGGGCTGTGCGGGTGTCGTGGTCATGGGGCTGGGGTGGCTGCTGGTGCAGGGCGGGAGCGCGAGCGACGACGCGGCGAGCGACCGGGCCGCGGTGAGCGAGGAGCAGGCGGGTTCCGCCGAGTCGGGCGCAGTCGCCTTCGGCAGCCCCCGCTACCTCGCCTGCGCCCGTCTGGTGGCCGAGGGCACGGTGACCGGCGCCGAACCCGTGCCGGGGGCCGGGCAGCACCGGATCACCCTGGAGGTGACCCGTTCCTACAAGCCCGAGGAACGGCCGGCCGAGGACGGTGAACGGATCACGTTCGTCCTGGACGACGACACCGCCCGGCTCGTCGAGGGCGACCACGCCCTGGTCGGTGTCCCCCTGTACGGGGACACCCCGGACGCCGTGATCACCGGCGAGGAGGCCGTCGCCGCGGAAGGCGCCCGGGTCACCGCCTCCCTGCCCGGGTCCCGCACCCTGACCTGCGACTGACCCCGCCGCACGGCAAGGGGCGGGCGCCCCGAAGAACGCCCGCCCCCCGTGCCGCACCGGACTACGGCACGACCTTGCCGATCCGCACGCTGCCGAGGCCGGCGACCGTGCCGTGGGCGTTGACCAGCTGGACCTGCCCGAAGAACTCACGGCCCTCCGGGGCGGGGGCCAGCGCCGTGACGCTGCCGGAGACCGTCGCCGAGGCGCCCGGGCCGAGCTTCACCGGCACCGAGCCGTCCACGGTGACCGAGCCGAGGGAGGCGGCGAAGTACACGTCCCGGTAGTCGTACTCCGTGCTGCCCGACGGCACCGAGTAGCCCGCGATCTTGACGGTGTACGTACCGGCGGCCGGCTCGGCGACGGAGACCGACTCCTCGGAGTCGCCGTCGGCGGACTGCCCGACGACGGCGCCGTCCTCGCCGTAGACCGTCAGGTCCAGGTCGGCGGAGGCGTCGGAGACGCCACCGATGGCCACGTCCAGCGACGTGGCGCCCTCGGGCACCTCGACCGTGGCGGTCTTCGTCTCGCCCTGCCGGATCGCCGGGCGGGACGTCTCGGCCGAGCCGAGCGAGCCGCCGACCAGCTTGCCCTCCAGCGGGGCGTACCGGTTCGTCACCTTCCAGGAGACCGCCGCCGGGGTGCCGGCCTTGGCCTCGGGCACGGTCACGACCTCCGGGTCGAAGGCCGCGCCGAGGACGGTGACGTCCAGCTCGTACGGGTTGTCCAGCAGCGGCGAGGTGCGCCGTGCCTCGACCTCGATCTCCCAGACGCCCGGCTGCGGGTCGGCGTACGCGCGCACGTCGGGCCGGCAGCCGTTGCCGTCGAGGTAGTTGTTGTAGCAGTACGGCGTGGAGGTGTTGTCGACCGGGACGCCGTACGGGTGGAGGGCGATGAAGCGGGTCTGGCTGCCGTCCCGGAGGCCGCCGATCGCCACCTCCAGCGTCTTCGCGCCCTCGGGGACGGTCACGAAGTAGGACCGCGTGCCGTTGCGCTGCACGGAGCCCTTCGCGGAGAAGTCGTACGCCAGCGGGGCGGAGGCCACGACCGTGGTCAGGACCTGCTTGTCGACGCCCTCGGTACGCGGGTCGTCGACCTCGAGGATCGCGCTCTTGATGCCCGCGGAGCGCGGCTCGGCCTGCACCTTGACCTTCACCGGCTTGTTCAGCGGCAGCTCCACCTCGTCCGAGCCGACGATGCGGAAGGTGCGGCCGGTGTTGTTCTCGAGGTGCAGCTCGTGCCGGATCGCCCGGTCGGCACCCGACGTACGCGTGACCGTGATCTCGTACGTCTTCTTCTGGCCGGTCTTCAGGCCGCCCTCGCGGTCGTAGAGGCCGGTGCCGTGGCCGGGGGTCTTCAGGAACTGGTCGACGGCGGTGTCGACGGGGGCCTGGACCGCGTACTCGTGGGCCGCGGCGCCCTTGCGGATCGCGCGCCAGGCGTCGGGGACGTTGATCAGGCCCGCGCCCTCCTCGTAGGCCTGCACGCCCTTGATGTGGTCGGCGGTCGAGGTCAGGGCCGTGCGCAGCTTCGCCGGGGTGAGGTCGACGCGCGTCTGCTTCGCGGCGGACAGCAGCAGCGCCGAGGCGCCGGCGGCCTGCGGGGACGCCATCGAGGTGCCCTGGAGCATGCCGTAGCCGGCGGGGAGGTCGTAGCCCGCCTCGGGGACCGGGGCGCCGGGCATCCAGGTCTGGATGGTGTTGACCGCGGCGCCGGGCGCGGTGAGCGTCGGCGTGAAGCCGCCGTCCTCACGCGGGCCGCGCGAGGAGAACGGCATCATCGCGTACTCGGTCTTCACCGCGGAGCCGTAGTTGGCGGCCCAGGTCTCGCGGGAGATGGACGCGCCGACCGAGATCACCTTGTCGGCGAGGCCGGGGTCGCCGATGGTGTTGGCGCCGGGGCCGGAGTTGCCCGCGGAGATCACCAGCTGGACGCCGTAGGTGTCGATGAGCCGCGTGTACAGCAGGGCACGCGCGTTGTTGCCGTCGTTGAGCGCCGGGAGGCCGCCGATCGACATGTTGACGATGTCGACGCCGCGGTTGACGACGAGGTCGGTCATGCCCTCGGTGAGCGCGACGTTGGTGCAGCCGCCGGACCAGGAGCAGGCGCGCGAGGAGACGATCTTCGCACCCGGAGCCGCGCCGTTCATCTTCCCGCCGAACAGGCCGTGGGCGGCGGCGAGGCCCGCCACGTGGGTGCCGTGCTCGGACTCGATGACGCCGATGTTGACGAAGTCGGCCTTGGCGCCCGAGGAGCCGAGGGCGACGTCCTTGCGGATCTCGACGACGAACGGCTGGCGCTCGGCCACGTCCGTCCGGGGGTCGTCGGTGCCGAAGTACCCGACCTGGAAGCCGTCCTTGTACGGCTTCATCGGGGTGTCGTCGGCGAAGTCGTGGTTGTTGTTCAGGTCGACGCGGACCGTGCCGGCCTGCGCGTCGTACAGAACGCCCCAGGAGTCGGTGGTGTCGCCGTCCCGGTTGGCGTCGCCCTTGGCGTCACCGCCGGCGGTGACGGACTCGCGGAAGACGTTGACCCGGTACGACCCGGCGGGCGCCGTCCAGGTCTGCCCGCCGTAGGTGAAGGTGGGGCCGGAGACCGCGGTGTCCATGCGCCGCCAGGTGGCGTCCTCGTCGACGACCGGGTCGGTCGCGGTGACCCAGTCGACGATCTTGCGCTCGCCGGTGGTGGTCCTCTGCAGCGCCGGGTGGCCGAGGTCGACGCCCGAGTCGAGGATGCCGATGGTGACGCCGCGGCCGTCCGCCTTCGGGTTCTTCTTCACGAAGTCGACGGCGCCCGTCTCGAAGGACGGGTTGTACGGGTTCTCGGCGGGGGTCCGGCGGTCCGGCGCCGGGTAGGAACGGCCCTGGTGCGAGGCGCCCTCGGCCGTGTCCGCGCTCGGTGTCGGGTCGTCCAGCGGGATCTCGTCGCGCAGGTCGATGCCCTGCACGGAGGAGAGCTTGGCGGCGGCGGCGATGGCCGAGTCCGCCTTGGCGGTGGGGACGGTGGCACGGACGTAGCCGAGCTCGTCGTAGGTCCGGCCGACGGTGCCGCCGCCGACCGTGTCCAGCTCCCTGGCCACCTGCTCGGTGCGGCCCGGCGTGGTGGCGACCATCATCGTGACGCTCTTCGCGCCGTCCGCCTTGGCCTCGGCGAGCAGGTCGGCGTCGTGCGAACCGAGCTTGTCGGGCGCCGACTTCGCGGACGCGTCGGCGGGGAGGGCGGCTCCCGGGCCGTCGGCGGCGAAGGCCACGGGCAGGGGCCCGGCCGCGGCGAGCGCGGCGACGAGACCCGCGGCCACGGCGATGCGGGCCGCGCGTCTCGCGCCGGGTATCGGTTCGGGCTGGGGGGTGTGGGTCATCGGCATCCCTTGGCAGTGAAGGAACGTGCGTGAACGACCGGGACGGATCGGTCCTGGCCGAAGCAGTCCGGAATCCGATCCCGGACGACCGCTCAGCTTTACGCAAGGGCACACCGTTTGGGGAGAGTTGTCCGGGACGGGATGAAGCCATGGCGTACTCCCGCCATGCGCCACCGGGGACGTAAGGGACGGTCCATGACAATCCCCTGAGCCCCACCGCGACCCGCCCCCGACGGGTTAACGTCCCGGAGTGCGCCGAAAGCTGCGGGTGGCGGCCTACGCCCTGTGTGTCCGCGACGGACAGATACTGCTCGCCCGTTCTCCGGGCCCCGGCGGAGTCCCCGAGTGGGTACTGCCGGGCGGCGGCATGGAGCACGGCGAGGACCCCCATGACACCGTCGTGCGCGAGGTCGGGGAGGAGACCGGCTACCGCTTCGAGCCCACCGCCCTGCTCGGAGTCGACTCCTCGCACCTCACCCGTCCCAGCCGCTTCGGGCCCTTCCGGCTGCTGCGCCGGACCGTGGACCACCACGGCGTGCGGCTCGTCTACGGGGGCCGGATCACCGGCGGCGAACTCAGGTACGAGGTGGGCGGTTCCACCGACCTGGCCGCCTGGCACGACCTGAGCGCCGTCCCGGGCCTGCCCCGGGTGCCCCTGGTCGACGCCGGGCTGCGGCTGTGGCGGGAACGGCCGGCGGCGGGGCGGACCGCGCCGGGAGCGGGGCTCTCCGGCCCCGGTGACGGCCCGCAGGGCCGGGCGGACACGTGAGGAGGGACCGCCGGGCGGCTCACGCCCCGCGGTCCCTCCGTTCCCCTCCCGGTGGCGCCCCGGCCCTCCCTACCGGGGCAGCACCACGACGTGTGCGGGGGGTTCCCGGTCCCCTGCCGCCATCAACGCCGTGCGGACGACGGCCGCCTGGTGTTCCAGACAGTCCCGCAGCTTGCGCGGCGTGACGTGCACGACCGTGATGCCCAGCCGTTCCAGGTGCTCGCGCTTGCGGGCGTGTTCCGCCCAGAGCGCGTCGTCCTGCTGCCGGTGGCCGCGGGTGTCCAGCTCCAGCGCCACCGCGTGCTCGGGCCAGTAGGCGTCGAGGCCGCCGAGGTGGGGGCCGCCGGGCAGACGCAGGTCGACGTTCCAGACCGGCTCCGGCAGGCCGTGCTCGCGCACCATCCGGTACAGCCGCTGCTCGGCGAGGGCCCGTCCCTCGGCGACCAGCGAGTCCACGGCGTCCACCACGTGCGGGCGGCTGAGCAGCCGGGCCCGGTTCAGCTCCCGTACCACCGCGGCCGGTTCGCAGTGACCGCCGCGCACCGCCTCCGTCAGCAGCCCGCGGACCGCGCCCGCGTCCGTCAGCTCGGCCACCGCGTCGGCCAGCGCCCGCGCCACCGGCGCCACCGGCACCCCGGTGACCTGCTCGGCGGTGGGCAGCGCCGTCGTGCGCACGATCCGCGCGCAGCCCGTCGAACGCAGCCGCCGCAGCCGCGGGACCAGCACGTCGATGACGTCCAGCGACGGCAGCGGGGGAGTGGCGGAGAACCCGTGCAGCGTCAGCGCGGCCCGGCCCGTGATCATCGCCTCCGCGTAGGCGGGCGCGGGCGCCTCTCCCGGGCCCGGCTGGACCGGCACGGCGACGGTGCCCCCGGCGGGCCGTTCCCGCGCCGCGTACAGCAGCACCGCGTGCAGGCGCTCCTCGCTCGTCGGCGGGCCCGGGTGGAGCAGGACGACGTTCGGGAGGAGCTGCTGCCAGGGACCGCCGGGCCGGCACTGCTCGTCGGTCGCGGCGGCGGAGACACCGTGCCTGCGCAACTGCGCGGCCGTCACCAGACGGCGCCCGCCGTCGGCCAGGTGGTGGAGGGGGCGGGGGGAGAGCGGGGTGTTGTGCGTCATGACCAGGAATTTCCCGCGCTTCGTCCGCCGCTTAACCGCTGTTACACGTCCATCACCAAACCGGGACAACCTCGCCCTAAAGGACGGGTGTTCGGATGCCGAAAAGCCCTGGTCCGCCGCGGTGCGGGCCAGGGGTTACGGGTGCGGTTGACCGAATTCCGTAACGATGACGGAGCGCTGAAGCATGGGCCAAAGGTACGGCTTCCGGCCGCCGTGGGCGGGGGGCCCGGCGCACGGCTCCGTCGCACGGGCGCGACCGGCCGCGACGGGCCCGTGGGCCCACCGGCGGCCGGTCGCGCCACTCACCCTCAACGACCGGCGGCAACCCCGTCGCAGGCCTGCCCGCGCAGCGCCCGCGCCAGGTCGTCCCGTGCCTCCAGCACCAGTCGGCGCAGCGCCGGTGCCGCGTCCTCGTGCGCGGACAGCCAGGCGTCCGTCGCGTCCAGCGTGTCCTGGGAGTCCCGCAGCGCCGGGAACAGGCCCCGGACCACGTCCATCCCGATCTGGATGGACCGCTCGGCCCACACCCGCTCGATCGCCGCGAAGTACTTCTCGGCGTAGGGCGCGAGCAGCTCCCGCTGCGAGGGCTGGGCGAAGCCCGCGATGGTCGCCTCCACCAGGGCGTTCGACAGCTGGTCCGACTCCACGACCTGCGCCCACGCCTGCGCCTTCACCGCCGCCGACGGGCGGGCGGCCAGACAGCGCACCTGGTGGCGCTTGCCGGAGGCCGTGTCGTCGCGGGCCAGTTCGGCGGCCAGCACGCCCTCGTCGGCGGCGCCGTGCGCGGCGAGCGGCTCCAGGAAGGTCCAGCGCAGCTCCTGGTCCACGTCCAGGCCGTCGATCTTCTCCGTGCCCTCCAGCAGCCCGCGCAGCAGCCGCAGTTCCGCCTCGTCCGAGGCCACCGCCGCGAAGAACCGCGCCCACGCCAGCTGCTGCTCGCTGCCCGGCGCCGCGTCCCGCAGCTCCCGCAGCGCGCCCTCGCCGAGCAGCCGGCCGCAGGCCGCACGCCAGTCGGGCGCCGCGTAGTGCACCAGCGCGGAGTTCGCCCAGGCGTGCAGCATCTGGAGCACCCCGATGTCGGACTCGCGTCCCGCGAACCGCAGCACCAGGCCGACGAAGTCCCGCGCCGGGAGCAGCGCGTCCCGCGTCATGTTCCACAGCGCCGACCAGCACAGGGCGCGGGCCAGCGGATCGGTCAGCGAGCCGAGGTGCTCGCGCAGCGTGGCCAGCGAGGTCTCGTCGAAGCGGGTCTTGCAGTACGTGAGGTCGTCGTCGTTGACGAGGACCAGCTCGGGCGCCTCGGCGCCGGCCAGCTCCGCAACCACCGTACGCGGCCCGTCGACGTCCACCTCGGCGCGCGCGTACCGCTCCAGGGCGCCTTCGGCGGTACGCCGGTACAGGCCCACCGCCACCCGGTGCGGGCGCAGCTCGGGGTGCGATTCGGCGGCCTCCTGCACCACCGCCAGCTCGTCCACCCCGCCCTCGGCGCCGAGCAGCACCTGCGGGGTCAGCGAGTTGACGCCCGCCGTCTGCAGCCAGGAGCGCGACCAGGCGGCCATGTCCCGCCCGCTGGTCTCCTCCAGCACCGAGAGCAGGTCACCGAGGCGCGTGTTGCCGTACGCGTGCCGCTTGAAGTAGCGCCGGGCGCCCTCCAGGAACGCGTCCTGCCCGACGTAGGCCACCAACTGCTTCAGCACGGAAGCGCCCTTGGCGTACGTGATGCCGTCGAAGTTGAGCTTGGCGTCCTGGAGGTCGCGGATGTCGGCGGTGATCGGGTGCGTGGACGGCAGCTGGTCGGCGCGGTACGCCCATGCCTTGCGGCGGTTGGCGAAGGTGATCCAGCCGTCGGTGAAGCGGGTGGCGCCGACCAGCGAGAAGGCGCCCATGAAGTCGGCGAACGACTCCTTGAGCCACAGGTCGTCCCACCACTCCATGGTGACCAGGTCGCCGAACCACATGTGCGCCATCTCGTGCAGGATCACGTTGGCGCGGCCCTCGTAGGACGCCTGCGTCACTTTGCCCCGGAAGATGAACTCCTCCCGGAAGGTCACCAGGCCCGGGTTCTCCATCGCGCCGAGGTTGTACTCCGGCACGAACGCCTGGTCGTACTTGCCGAAGGGGTACGGGTAGTCGAAGTGGTCGTGGAAGAAGTCCAGGCCCTGCTTGGTCACCAGGAAGACGTCGTCGGCGTCGAAGTGGGGCGCCAGGCCCTTGCGGCACATCGCGCCGAGCGGGATCTCCAGCCGGGTACCGTCCGCGAGCTCGCGCTCGTAGGAGTCCGTCACGTAGTGGTACGGGCCCGCGACCACGCACGTGATGTACGTCGAGATCGGCTTGGTCTCCGCGAACCGCCACACCCCGTCGGCGAGCTCGCCGACGCCGTTGCTCCACACCGTCCACTCCTCGGGCGCCCGCACCTCGAAGCGGAACGGGGCCTTCAGATCGGGCTGTTCGAAGGTGGCGAAGACCCGGCGCGAGTCGGCCGGCTCGTACTGGGTGTACAGGTACACCTCGCCGTCCTCGGGGTCGACGAAGCGGTGCAGGCCCTCGCCGGTGCGGGAGTAGGCGCACTGGGCGTCGACGACCAGCTCGTTGTCGGCGGCCAGGTCCTCCAGGAGGATCCGGGAGCCGTCGAAGACCTCGCTCGGGTCGAGGTCGCGGCCGTTGAGGGACACGGCGGTGACGCTCGGGGCGATCAGGTCGGCGAAGCTGCTCGCGCCGGGTTCGTTGCAGCGGAAGCGGATCGTGGTGACGGACCGGAAGGTGCGCGGACCGCCACCCTCCGCGTCACCGGTCGCCGAGCGCACGTCGAGGGACACCTCGTACCCGTCGACGGACAGCAGGGCGGCCCGCTCCCGGGCCTCGTCGCGGGACAGATTCTCACCGGGCACGGGCGGCACTCCCTCGGGTGGTGTTCAGTATGCGGACAGCACCGATCCTGCCATGCGCCCCTGACGGGCGGCAGCCGGGAATGACCGGGACGGGCGGTGGGTTCGCAGGAGAAACACTGGGTTGTGCGGCCTTCTGAGGAGAGACATGTCGGTCAAGACCCCCGTCGACTTCTGGTTCGACCCGCTGTGCCCCTGGGCCTGGATGACCTCCCGCTGGGTCCTGGAAGTGGAGAAGGTCCGGGACATCGAGGTCCGCTGGCACGTGATGAGCCTCGCCGTCCTCAACGAGGACCGGATCGACGAGCTGCCCGAGGAGTACCGCGAGATGCTCCGGACCAAGGCCTGGGGGCCGGTCCGGGTCGTCATCGCCGCCCAGGAGGAGCACGGCCCCGAAGTCCTCGGCGACCTCTACACGGCGCTCGGCACCCACATCCACAACCAGGACGAGGGCCCGGAGAAGGAGGCGGTCGCCGCCGCCCTGAAGGACGTCGGCCTGCCCGAGTCCCTGATGGACCACTGGGACGCCACCCCGTACGAGCCCCAGCTGCGCGCCTCCCACAAGGAGGGCATCGACAAGGTCGGCCAGGAGGTCGGCACGCCGGTCATCGCCGTCCCCGGCACCGACGGCGAGCAGATCGCCTTCTTCGGCCCGGTCGTCACCCCGGCCCCCAAGGGCGAGGAGGCCGCCAAGCTGTGGGACGGCACCCTCGCGGTCGCCTCCGTCCCCGGCTTCTACGAGATCAAGCGCACCCGCACCAAGGGACCGGACTTCAGCAACCTGTAGCCCCCGGGGCACGGCGGGCCCGCCCCGCGAGTCCTGGCGTCCCGATCGTCCCGTCGCGCACCGACGGGAAACCCCCGCGAGTCACGTCCTCGCGGGGGCTTCCCTCATTCCGCCCGCCGCCGTGAAGGGTGAGAAGACGATCACGAGGCAGGACGACCGGTGGGCCGGGACGACCGGCGGTTCAGGGCGTCACGGCGCCGGCAGCAGCAGGGTGTTCGCACGGGACCTGGCGGCCTCGTAGCGCTTCGCCACGTCCTGCCAGTTGACGACGGCCCACATGGCGTCGATGAAGTCGACCTTCTGGTTCCTGTACTGGAGGTAGAAGGCGTGCTCCCAGGCGTCGAAGACCAGGATCGGGGTGGAGCCCTGGCCGACGTTGCCCTGGTGGTCGTAGACCTGCTCGACGATCAGCCGGCCGCTCAGCGGCTCGTACGCGAGCACGCCCCAGCCGGAGCCCTGCGTGGTCGCGGCGGCCTTGGTGAGCTGCGCCTTGAAGCCGGCGAAGGAGCCGAACGACTCGGCGATCGCGTCGGCCAGTTCGCCCACACCGTCCTTCTCCAGCGGCTCGCCGCCGCCCTCACCGGTCATGTTGTGCCAGTAGATCGAGTGCAGGATGTGCCCGGAGAGGTGGAAGGCCAGGTTCTTCTCCAGGCCGTTGACCGCGCCCCACGACTCCTTGTCCCGCGCCTCGGCGAGCTGCTCCAGGGTGTCGTTGGCGCCCTTCACATAGGCCGCGTGGTGCTTGTCGTGGTGCAGCTCGATGATCTCGGGGCTGATCACGGGGGCCAGCGCGGAGTAGTCGTACGGCAGTTCAGGAAGCGTGTAGACGGGCATGGCGGATCCCCTCCGACCTCTTATTGCAAAAGGCTTGCAACTGCACGCTAGCAGCAAGAGGCGGGGCCGGCGTGCCCGGCGCACACGAAAGGGCCCCCGCACGGATCCGTCTCCGTGCGGGGGCCCTCGGGGGCGAAGAGGTCAGCCGCGCGCCCGCACGCGCTGCCGGGCGTAGCCGACGGCCGCCAGGACCAGCGTCATCCCGCCCGTGGAGTACAGCTGCACCCGCGTGTCCGGCTCGCGGACCATCAGCACGAACACCGCGGCCATACCCGCCAGCGCCACCCACGTCAGCCACGGGAAGCCCCACATGCGCACGACCAGCTTCCCGGGCGCCTCCCGCTCCAGACGGCGCCGCAGCCGCAGCTGGGAGGCGGCGATGAAGATCCAGACGACCAGGATGACCGCGCCGATCATGTTCAGCAGCCACGAGAAGACGTCGTCGGGCCGCCAGTAGCTGAGCAGCACGCAGCCGAAGCCGAAGAGGGAGGAGACGAGCACCGCGATCCGCGGCACCCCGCCCGACACCCGGCCCAGCGCCTTCGGGCCCTGACCGCGCTCGACCAGTGAGTAGCCGATGCGCGAGGCGCCGTAGATGTTGGCGTTCATCGCGCTCAGCAGGGCGATCAGCACGACGACGTTCATGAGCTGACCGGCGCCCGGGATGCCCAGCTCGTCGAGGGCGGCGACGTACGGGCCCTTCTCGACGACCTCGGGGGAGTCCCAGGGGACCAGGGTGACGATGACCGCCATCGAGCCGATGTAGAACAGCGCGATCCGCCACATCGCCGTGCGCACGGCGCTCGCCACGCCCTTGACCGGGTTCTCCGACTCGGCCGCCGCGATGGTCACCGTCTCCAGACCGCCGTAGGCGAAGACCGAGGCGAGCAGACCGATGATCAGGCCGTCGCCGCCGTTCGGCAGGAAGTCGCTCAGGTGCGAGGTGCCCGGGGAGCCGGTGCCCGGCAGGACCCCGGCGATCGCCAGCACGCCCAGCACGAGGAACAGCGAGATCGCGCCGACCTTGAGGGCGGCGAACCAGAACTCGAACTCGCCGAAGTTCTTCACGGCGGCCAGGTTCGTCCCGCAGAACACCGCCATGAACAGCGCCACCCACACCCACTCGGGCGTGCCCGGCAGCCAGCCGTGCACGATCTGCGCCGCGCCGATGCCCTCCAGGCCGACGGCCGTGCACAGCAGCACCCAGAACGCCCAGCCCGCGGTGAAACCGGCCCAGGGGCCGAACGCCCGCTCGGCGTGCGCGGAGAAGGAACCGGACGACGGATACGCGGCCGACATCTCGCCGAGCATCCGCATCACCAGCATCACGAGGAGCCCGGAGAGGATGTAGGCGACGACGATCGACGGTCCCGCGGCGGCGATGCCGGCCCCGGAACCGACGAACAGCCCGGCGCCGATCACGCCACCGAGGGCGATCATCGACAGGTGGCGCTGTTTGAGGCCGTGGGAGAGGGCGGCGTCGTCCGGCTGCGGCGGCGCCTCGGTGGTGGAGCTGTTGGACATGGGGGCGGCTCGTCCATCACGTGGGGGACAGGGCAAAAACGCCGACAGTCTCCGGGGTCGCGCTGGTCGGCGACACCGGTTGCCCACGATGCGGACGGTCGCGATACGGAACGTGAGCATCCGATTGCGGCACTCCATGATAGGCGCAGGTCCCGGTGGCCTTTGGCGGAAACCGACAGTCCCCGTCCCGCACGGCCGGCGTGATCCGCGCCTCTTGACCTCAGTGACCGGTGTCACCCCGGACCAGGTGTCGCCGGCGCCCTTTGTCGGGAGCCCACCAAGCCCCCGTTCCAGCCTTTGTCGAGCGCTGCTGGTGATCGGCTCCGGCCCCCTGGGATAGCGTCGCGGTGTCCCGACATGTCCACACCACCGCGGAGTCCCCATGAGCACCGCTGCCGTCCCCGCCCGCACCGGGCAGGTCCTCGCCGACCTCATTCCCTCCTCCCGAGTCCGGGACGTCGCGCTGGTGGCCGGCGGTGCCGTGCTCACCGGCGTCGCGGCCCAGATCGCTGTGCCCGTACCGGGCTCCCCGGTACCGGTGACCGGCCAGACCTTCGCGGCGCTGCTCGTCGGCACGACCCTCGGCGCGCGCCGCGGCCTCCTCTCGCTCGCGCTGTACGCGCTGGTCGGCATGGCGGGCGTGCCGTGGTTCGCGGAGGGCGGCTCCGGCACCGGCGCCCCGTCCTTCGGCTACGTCCTCGGCATGCTGCTCGCCGCCTCGGCCGTGGGCGCCCTCGCCCGCCGCGGCGCCGACCGGTCGGTGCTGCGCATGGCCGGCACGATGCTGCTGGGCGAGGCGATCATCTACGCCGTCGGCGTCCCGTACCTGGCCCTCGCCGCCGACATGTCCCTCACCGCCGCGGTCGCGGCCGGCCTCACGCCGTTCCTGGTCGGCGACGCGCTGAAGGCCGCCCTGGCGATGGGCGTCCTGCCCACCGCCTGGAAGCTGGCCGACAAGCGGTAGGACCGTCAGCAAGCGCCGGGACCGCCCAGGTCCCCGCCGAAGAGGCTCGCCGGGTCGTACCGCGACCGGATCGCGGCGAGCCTCTTCCGCGTCTTCGCGTCCCACAGGCCGTCCGTGCGGTTTCCCGCACCGAAGGCGAAGTTGAGCGCGCGCCCGGCCGTCACCGGTGCGAGCGGCGCGAAGGCGGCGTCCAGCCGCTCCCGGGCCGCCTCCCGGTCCCCCACGGCCAGCAGCCGCACCAGGAACCGTCCGTCGCGGTGCGGCACCGCGTTCGCCGCGCCCCCCGCGGCCAGCGCCCCGCCCAGCTGGTTGACCTGCACGACGCACAGGGGGCCGCCCGCGTCCGGCCCGGTACGGGCGAGCAGTTCGCCGGCCGCGTCGAGGTCCAGTTCGCGCAGCACCGCGCTGTCCCCGTAGTACGCGTGCGGGACGTCGGGATCGCTGTGGATGGTGTGGCTCTCGGCGTACGGCATCCGTCGCAGCGAGTCGGCGAGCGGCGGCCCGATCCGTCGCAGCGGGGCGGTGATCCGCTCACCGTCGGCACCGGTGTGGGCGACCCGCACGGAGACCACGTACCGCCCCCGCAGCGCCCGCGGCAGCGTCGGCAGATCCGGGTACGGCACGGCCGCGAAGGACGAGGTCAGCCCCTCGGGAACGGTCCGGGTCCACTCCCGCCAGGCCCGCAGCACGGTCGCCGCCCCGACCTCGCGCCCGTCGAAGGAGACCGAGCCGCCGTACAGCGTGGCGACGGGCACGAGGTCCGTCTCCAGCGCGGTGACGACCCCGAGGCCGCCCCCGCCGCCGAGCAGCGCCCAGTACAGGTCGGGCTCCGACTCCGGCGTGACGTGCCGCGCCCGGCCGTCGGCGGTCACGACGTCGAGGGAGCGGACGTGATCGGCCGCGTAGCCGAACTCCCGGGCCAGGATGCCGAGTCCGCCGCCCAGGACGTACCCCACGACCCCGACCGACGGCGCGGAGCCGTTCAGCGGCGCCAGCCCGTGCGGAGCGGCGGCCGTGACGACCTGCCCCCAGCGGGCGCCCGCCTGGACGCGGGCGGTGCGGGCGACCGGATCGACGCTCACCCCGTCCAGGCGCCGTGTGGTGATCAGGACCCCGCCCTCGGACGGCCCGGGCAGCCCGTGCCCGGTGGCCTGGACGCGCACCGGCAGCCCCCGCCGCGCCGCGTACCGCACCGCCGCGGCCACGTCGGCGGCGGAGGACGCGGCGAAGACGGCGTCGGGACGCGGGGCGAACCCGGTCTGGAAACCGGCGAGCTCGTCCTCGTACCCGGGGTCGCCTGGACGGAGGACGAGCGGGCCGGAGGTGCCGTGGGTCGCGTCGCCGCTGTTCGGTTCGTTCACGATGTCCATGCGCGGCATCGTGAACGCATTACCTGACAGCCGCCGTCAGGTTTTCCGTCGTCCCGTCCGCTACCGTGCCGCGTCCCGCGGCGTGACGGTCCTGCGCGCGGTGATCCTCTGCTTGACGAGGGCGACGACGAGCACGAGCGCCGCGACGAGCAGCGACAGCAGCACGGTCGTGCGTCCGTCGTGCTCGGTGTCGGTCAGCATGTAGCCGAGGACGAAGACGATGACGGCGGCGGCCGCCCAGGTCAGGTACGGGAACAGCCACATCCGTACCACCAGCTTCTCCGGCGCCTCCGCCTGGATGATCTTCCGCATCCGCAGCTGCGAGAAGCAGATCACCAGCCAGACGAAGAGGGCCACGGCGCCGGAGGAGTTGACGAGGAAGAGGAACACGGAGTCGGGGAACTCGTAGTTGAAGAAGACGGCGACGAAGCCGAACACCACCGAGACGAGGATCGCCGTCCGCGGCACACCCCGCCGGGTGGTCCGGGCGAAGGCCTTCGGGGCGTCGCCGCGCTCACCGAGCGAGAAGGCCATGCGGGAGGCCGTGTAGAGCCCGGAGTTGAGGCAGGACAGCACGGACGTCAGCACGATGAAGTTCATGATCTGACCGGCGTTCGCGATCCCGAGCGAGTCCAGGGCGGCCACGTAGGAGCCCTTGTCGATGATCGACTGCGAGTCCCACGGCAGCAGGGCGACCACGACGAAGATGGAGCCGAGGTAGAAGACGGCGATGCGCCAGATGATGCTGTTGGTCGCCTTGGTGACGGCCCGCTGCGGGTCCTCGGACTCGCCGGCGGCCAGGGTGGGGATCTCGCTGCCCATGAAGGAGAAGACGACGAGCAGCACACCGGTGAGGATGGCCCCGGCCCCGTTCGGCAGGAAACCGCCGTGCTCCGTCAGATTGCCCAGCCCCGCCTGCTCGCTGTCCACGCCGGGCAGCACCCCGAAGACGGCCAGCCCGCCGACGACGATGAACGCGGCGATCGCGACGACCTTGATCCCGGCGAACCAGAACTCGAACTCGCCGTAGGAACCGACCGAGACCAGGTTGGTCGCGGTCAGCACCACCATCACGATCAGCGCCCAGCCCCACTGGGGCACGGCCGGTATCCAGCCCTCGAGGATCGTGGCGCCGGCGGTCGCCTCGACGGCCAGCACGACGACCCAGAAGAACCAGTACAGCCAGCCGATGGAGAAGCCGGCCCAGGGTCCGAGCGCCCGGTCGGCGTGGGCGGAGAAGGAGCCCGAGGTCGGGTTGGCGGCCGACATCTCGCCCAGCATCCGCATCACCAGCACCACGAGCGTGCCGACGAGGGCGTAGGACAGGAGGATGCCGGGCCCGGCGGTGGCGATGCCGGTGCTGGAACCCACGAACAGCCCGGCACCGATGACGCCGCCGATGGCGATCATCGACAGATGGCGGTTCTTGAGTCCGGCCTGGAGCCCCGACCCGGGTTCTCCGGGTCCGTCGGGGCTCTTTCCGGTCTGGGTCAGAGTCGGCTGCGAGGTCATGGGTTTTCCTTTGCGCCGGTCGAGCAGATTCCCGTACGAGCGGTGTACGAGCCGGACCAGTGAAACGGAGGGGCGGAATTTCCGGAACCTTTGATTCCGGATCGTTACTTGACCTTTCCCTGAAGATCCACAGCTTCACTTACCCTTCTTCGGCGCCGGCACCCGACGCTGCCGGCCGGCGACCCGCGTGTCACACTCGACCCATGCGCGTGTATCTCGGCTCCGACCATGCGGGCTACGAACTCAAGAACCACCTCGTCGAGTGGCTCAAGGCGGCGGGCCACGAGCCCGTCGACTGCGGCCCGCACCTCTACGACGCCCAGGACGACTACCCGCCCTTCTGCCTCCGCGCCGCCGAGCGGACGGCCGCGGACCCCGACGCCCTCGGCATCGTGATCGGCGGCTCCGGCAACGGCGAGCAGATCGCGGCGAACAAGGTGAAGGGCGTGCGCGCGGCGCTGGCCTGGAGCGAGGAGACGGCGTCCCTCGGCCGCCAGCACAACAACGCCAACGTCGTGGCCGTCGGCGCCCGCATGCACACGCAGGAGGAGGCGACGAAGTTCGTCGAGACCTTCCTCGCCACCCCGTTCACCGGTGACGAGCGTCACGTCCGCCGCATCGACATGCTCGCGTCCTACGAGACGACGGGCGACCTCCCGCCCGTCCCGCCGCACCACCCGCAGCAGTAGCACGCCCGGGCCTCCCGGGCCTCCCGGTGCGTGAGCCCCGGGAGGCCCGGACGAACTCCGGGACCCCGAGGCCCCGGGCGGCGCGGAGCGAGGCCGGGAGGGCGGGGCCCGGGCGGTCCAGGCCCAGGCCTCAGGGGGCCCGAGGCCTCAGGGCGGCGCGGGCCGCGACTCGACGCCGGGCCGCGACTCAACGCCGGGTCGAGACCCGGCGGCGCGGTCCCCGACGAGGTCCGGGGCGAGCCCGGCCTCATGACCCGGCCCGGTCGGGGCGGCGAGGGGTCCAGCCTCGGCATGACCCGGCCCCGTCGGGTGGGAGAGGGGTCCAGCCTCCGCATGGCCCGGCCCCGCCGGGCGGGCAAGGGGACCAGCCTCCACAGGGGCGGCGCGGTCCGCGCCGGGTCCGGGGAGGAGGCCCTGGGTGAGCGCGCCGTCCCGGCCGATCGGGCCGGGTGGGTGTGCGAGCTGCGCGGGAGGGCGAGGGGCGCGGCCCTGCCGGGAGCCGGGGCGAGCCCGGGCTTCTCGGTCGGCCCCGCCACGCCGGGCGGGCCAGTGGCCGGGTCGCCCCGCAGGGAGGGCGGTCCCCGTCACGCCCGGGCGGAGCCCCGGTGGGAGGCTCGCCTCCGGGCCGGCCGAATCGGGCGGTGGGGCGGGCGAAGAAGGCAGGAAAGGACACCCCGTGCCAGAAGGGCACACGATCCACAGACTGGCCGAGGACTACGCCACGGCCTTCGCCGGCACGCCGGTGCGCGTCACCAGTCCCCAGGGCAAGTTCTCCGACGCCGCCGACCTGCTCACCGGCAGCCGGCTCACCCGCACCGAAGCCCACGGCAAGCACCTCTTCCTGGGCTTCCGGCCCGCCGAGTGGGTCCACATCCACCTCGGCCTCTTCGGCAAGGTCACCTTCGGACAGACCCCCGCGCCCCCACCCACGGACACCGTCCGCCTGCGCCTCGCCGACGACACCGCGTACGTCGACCTCCGCGGCCCCACCACCTGCGCCCTGATCACCGACGCCGAGAAGCAGGCGATCCACGACCGCCTCGGCCCCGACCCCCTGCGCCCCGACGCCGACCCCCGGGCCGCGTACCGCCGCGTCTCCCGCAGCCGCACCACCGTCGCCGCCCTGCTGATGGACCAGAAGGTCATCGCCGGCGTCGGCAACGTCTACCGCGCCGAGGTCCTCTTCCGCCACGGCATCGACCCGTACCGCCCCGGCAGGGACATCACCCCCGCCGAGTGGGACGCGATCTGGCGGGACCTCGCCGAGCTCATGCGCGAGGGCGTCAGGAACAACCGCATCGACACCGTCCGCCCGGAACACACCCCCGAGGCCATGGGCCGACCGCCCCGCGTCGACGACCACGGCGGCGAGGTCTACGTCTACCGCCGGGCCGGCCTGCCCTGCCACCTCTGCGGCGACGCCGTCCGCACCGCCGACCTCGCCGCCCGCAACCTCTTCTGGTGCCCCACCTGCCAACGGAAGCAGAAGTAGGCGGCCCGCTCAGGCCACGCCCCGCACCCCCTCAGGCCCCGCTCAGAACCCGTGCGGGAGCCACGGCGCGACGTCCGACCCGAACCCCACCGACGCCTCCGCCAGCGCTCCCGGCCGCACCTCCCGCACCCGCCCGGCCGCGCCCAGCGAAGCCAGGCTCACGCCCCCGAGGTACGCCGCCCCCAGCTCCCGCACGGACAGGGCGAGGTCCGCCGCGTCGGACGTACGCTCGCAGGACGCGCCCTTCGCGTCCCCGGACAGCCGCCAACGCCCCGCGTTCCAGGGGCAGAAGTCGTCCTCGACCTCGAACACGACGTCCACCGGCACCTGGTAGGTCCGCGCCGCCAGCGCAGCCCCCACGTCCACCAGCCGTACGTGCAGCGAGTCCCGCAGCGTCGGCCGGCACCGCCGGATGTCCGACACCTGGTGCTGCCACGCCTCGTCGACCGGCCGCCCGCGCACCGTCAGCGTCGTCGTCAGGTCGATGTCGAACAGGAAGCGCCACAGCGCCGCCTCCGTCGCCGCGTCCAGCCCGGCCAGCTCGCTCAGGACCACCGCGCCCTCCGGGCCCGCGGGCCCCCAGCCCGGCCGTACCCGGAACCGCGCGTACCCCGTGACCGCGCCGTCCCGCCGGGCGACCACGCACTGCAGCGGCGACGCCCCGTCCCGCCCGCTCTCCGGGTCCAGCAGCCCCAGCCGCTCCCAGCCCGGCCGCCGGGCCAGCATCCCGGGCCGCCCGGGCACCAGCCGCTCGTACACGGCCTCACAGGCGTCGAGGACGTCCGCGGGCGCCGCATACCGCAGCCGTACGTCATCCGTACCGTCCGGAACGGACAGACGGACCCGGGACGTGTCGATCTCGGCGTTCAGCTGGAAGGACGCGACGCCGTACCCGAACCGGCCGTAGATCGCCGGTTCGGAGGCCGTCAGCACGGCCAGCGGCTCGCCCCAGGAACGTACGTCGTCCAACTGCCGCCGCATCATCGACGTCAGTACACCCCGCCGCCGGTGCGTGGCCGCGACGCCCACCATGGTGACGCCCGCCGTGGGCACCTCGGCACCGCCGGGCACGGTCATGCCGAAGCCGAACGACCCCGTCGTCCCGACGCACTCACCGGCGTCCCAGACGCCGAGCGAGCGGTCGACCTCGGTCAGGGCCTCGTACAGCTCCAGTTCCTCGGCGGACTCCGGTACCCCGCTGAAGGCACGGACCAGTGTCCCGTACCACTCGCTCCACTCGTCCCGCCGCAGCACGCGCAGCCCGGTCACCAGGTCATCGCCGAGATCACTCATGGACCATGCGTATCAGCCCCCGTGAGGGAGGGGCCAGGGAATTTCCGCCAGGCCGCGGCGCGACGCCCGTCCGTGCAGTTCACTGGAATCCGGCCTCGGACGGGGGACAAGTGGGACCTCCCGTGCCAAGCGGCCGGTCCGATGGATAGGGTCCCGAACTAATGGCAGCAGGACGACAGCGGCGCGCGGAAGCCGAGACGTTCACGGCCCGGTGGAAGAAGCAGTGGCACCGGGCCCGCGTCGGCGTGCGCAGATCCGCCGTCGACTACTTCCGCGGCGACGGCTCGGACTGGATCGCCCTGGCCGGACTGCTGCTGATGATCCCCGTGATCGCGGCCACCACGATGGCGAACTCCGTGTGGTGCTCACCGGCCGCGCTGGTCCTGCCGATCGTCGCGGGCGGCCTGCTGCTGCGCCCGGCGAGCCTGCTCGGCCTGTACGCGGCGGCGGCCACGGCGCTGATCGTGGAGTCGGTGCGACTCGGCCCCTACACCGAGGGCCCCTCGCGGGTCACCCCCGGCGTGGTGCTGGTCGTCGCGGCCTGCGGCTTCTTCGGGCTGCTGGTCGCCCAGTTCCGCAGCCGGGTCGGCGTGCCCTGGCGGCGCGGCGGCACCATGCTCTTCGACCTGCGCGAACGCATCCGGGTCCAGAGCAAGCTGCCGGGGCTGCCGCCGGGCTGGCACCGGGAGATGGCGCTGCGCCCGGCCGGCGGCCAGTCCTTCTCGGGCGACTTCGTGGTCGCGGCCCGTACGAACGGCGGCCGGACCCTGGAGGTGGTCCTCACCGACGTCTCCGGCAAGGGCATGGACGCGGGCTCGCGCGCCCTGCTGCTGTCCGGCGCGTTCGGCGGACTGCTGGGCAGCCTGCCCCCGCACGCGTTCCTGCCGGCCGCCAACGGCTACCTGCTCCGCCAGGACTGGGACGAAGGGTTCGCCACCTCCATCCACCTCGTCCTGGAGCTCGACTCCGGCGACTACGAGCTGTACTCCGCCGGGCATCCGCCGGGCCTCCAGCTCAGCGCGGGCACCGGCCGCTGGGAGGAGAAGACCGCCGAAGGACCGCTGCTCGGTGTGTACGACGGGGCGCAGTTCGACCCGGTGAAGGGCTCGCTGCGTCCCGGAGACGTGTTGATGCTGTTCACGGACGGCCTGGTGGAAACCTCCGACCGCGACATCACCGAGGGCATCGACCGCCTCACCGGCGAGGCCGACCGCTATGTCGCCGGCGGCTTCCACGGCGCCGCCTGGCACCTGATCGAGGCGGTGGCCAAGGACGTCAACGACGACCGGGCGCTCCTGCTGATCTGCCGCGAGGGCCCGACGGCCCAGAGCCCGACGGGCCAGAACCCGCCGAACGCGGGCCGGGTGGCCCGGTCCTCGACGGTGGCGGACTGACACACTGGGCCGCGTGTCCCCCACCACGACATCCAGCTCCCAGCCCACCCCACCGCTCTCCCTGGCCGACGTCGAGGCCACCGCCCGTGCCGCCCACGCCGGACAGACCGACAAGGCGGGACGTCCGTACGCCGCACACCTGCGGGCCGTCGCCGAGGGCGTGCGGAGCCGCGGTGGTGACGACGAGCAGATCGCGGCGGCCTGGCTGCACGACGCCGTCGAGGACGACGCGCTCTCCGAGCGATGGCTGCGCGAGGCCGCGCTGAGCCGCCGTACCAAGGACATCGTCCTCGCCCTCACCAAGCGGGCCGGGGAGCCGCCCGAGGCGTACGCCGCGCGCATCCTCGCCACGCCCGGCGCGCGGCTGGTCAAGGAGGCGGACCTCGCGCACAACGCCGACCCGGCGCGACTCGCGGTCCTCGACGCGGCCACCCGCACACGACTGACCGAGAAGTACGCACGGATGCGCGCGCTTCTCGGCCTGGCCGACCAGAGCACGGCCGGCGCGCAGGATCCGGCCGGTGCGCAGGGTCCGGCCGACGCGGACGGCCCGGCCGACGCGGCCACCTCCGGTTAGACGGAGACCTTCGCGCCGGCCCCGCTCGCCGCACGTGCCCCGCGCACCCCGGCCGGTGACGCCCCGGGCCGCTCCCCCCGTTCGCGGTCCCGGGCCGCCTCGCCCGGGTCCCGCCCGAAGGCCCACTCCATCCTCGGCTCCACCACGCACCGCAGGACGCGCCGGACGGGCCTGGTGCACAGCAGTGTGATGACGACGGCCGCGAGCACGGACAAACCGACCTCACCGAGCGGCTGTTGCAGTACCGGCTCGTCGAACCAGCCCGCGTAGGTGCCCTCCTTCACCAGGAAGCCGTGCAGCAGGTAGCCGTAGATCGTGCCCGCGCCGAGCGTCGTGAACCACATGTGACGGCCCGGCACCCAGGCGAAGAAGCACGCCGTCAGCACGACCGAGCAGCCGAAGAGCGCGAGCGTCAGGACGGGCCCGGACCACCAGGGGGCGCCCGCGTCCTGCGCGGCGGCGTTGCGGTAGAACCAGCCGGTCTCCATGCGCGGCAGCGACCACCAGGCGACGGCCACGGCCGCCGCGACCACCGGCACGGACAGGATCCGCACCGAGCGGCGCCGCACCAGACGGAAGTGCTCGGGCCGCAGCACCAGGCCCAGCACGAAGCACGGCAGGAACTGCAACACCCGCTGCATGTTCAGGTCGTTCCCGATCGTGGGCGTCATGGAGGCCAGCGACGCGATGCCCAGCGCGATCGGCAGCGGCCGGCGGACGGTCTTCCAGACCGGGGTGCTCAGCCGCCAGACGAACAGCGCGCACAGGAACCAGAGAAGGTAGGTGGGGTCCAGCAGACTGAGGTCGTTGCCCGGGTCCTCGCTGAGGCGGCGGTGCAGCGCGTAGGCGACCTCGAAGACGAGGTAGGGGACGACGACACCGGTGACCAGCCGCCTGACGCGCTTGGGGCCGAGGTCGAAGTTCCGTGAGAAGTAGCCGGAGATGATGACGAACGCCGGCATGTGGAAGGTGTACAGGACCCGGTACAGGGTCTCCACGGCCGGGTTGCCGTCCAGGATCTGACCCCAGGCGTGCCCCACGCCGACCAGCACGATCGCCAGGTACTTGGCGTTGTCGAAGAACGCGTCGCGCCGGTGGTCCGGTGCCGACTGCCGTTCCGGTGGCGGCGGCGTCTTGCGGCCGCCGTGCGGTCGCAGCGAGTTCGTCATGCGACCCCCCGCCAGGAACCCGGCGGGTCGTCGCAGGACCTCGCTGCTCTGGTGGGGGACGAGGCAGCGTAGAACATCTGAGGCACCCTAGCGTCCGCCGCGTGAATCCGTAAAACCCTCGGAGTCATTCCTGGTATTCGCGTTCCACGCGTCTTCCGAGTGCCCCGAATTCCGAGGAAGTCGCCCCCTCTCTCGCGTGAGGCATCTCCCGCCGCCGAATGCCGCCGCACACCGGAGCGCCCGCCAGACCGCCCTGCCGGCCGCCCTACTTGTCATGACTCGTCATGACTAAACCGTGCATAAGACCGGCGGGCGACTCCCCGGCTATGTCCCCTTCAATGTCCTTAGGGGACCCGTTGCCGACTCTGTGATTTCCCTGTGGCGCCCCTGTCCGTGTGCCCGTCGCGACAATTCGAAATACCTGCGAACGTGGTGTGTGGACATGGAAACGGAGTGGCTGGAATTCCCCACAGGAGTGCACTTTCGAAACTCTGTGCCGGGTGTGAGGGTGGGATACGTCCGCGTGTGCGGGGAAGGACGCCACCCCTGGGGCCGGCCGGACGATGTGTCACCCGCCGCATGGCGGGGCCCCGTTGGTGGCACGATGGTTCTGGCGGGGGTGCGGGGTCGCACCTCCGGGCCGGGAGAGCGGACCGATCTGGGGTGTGATCAGTTGTGGCCATTTCACTGTCAGTGGTGCTGCTGTTGGCGATCATCCTGGTGGTGCTGCTGCGAGGGGGCTCCATCAAGCCGGGCCCGGCGGTCGTCGCGGTCCTCTTCGGCTTCTTCCTGGCCTCGACCGGCATGGCCGACGACATCCAGCGGTTCCTGGACTCCATAGCGGAGACGATCAACTCGATCCAGTTCTAGCGCCGCCCCCGTCGGCGTCCGCGGCCCCGTCGGCGTCCGCGGCCCTGCCGGGGGTGCGCGCAGACCCGCCGCGAGCGCACGCAGGCCTGCCGCGAGCGCGCGCAGACCTCCGGGACACACAAAGGCCTCCGGCCCGGTCCCTTGGCGGGACCGGGCCGGAGGCCTCTCGGAGCGGGCGACGGGAATCGAACCCGCGTAGCTAGTTTGGAAGACTAGGGCTCTACCATTGAGCTACGCCCGCACAGCGTGCGCCGGAGGTCGGTGACCGCGGCACTGCAGGCATCGTAGCGGGTCGTCCGCCCTCACCGCACACCCCTTCCCGTCCGGCGCCTTCGCGACGCTCGGGAAACCGGGCGGCCCCCATGCCTGGCTGCATGTACCCTACGTGTCGCACCAGACGGGGTGTGGCGCAGCTTGGTAGCGCGTCCGCTTTGGGAGCGGAAGGCCGTGGGTTCAAATCCCGCCACCCCGACCATCCACCGGCCGCGGCCGTCCGACCGGCCACCCGGCCACCGGCGATTCCCAAGATCGCCTTTTGGGCCGTGTAGTCGCTGCCGTTACTATGCAAGCTGCACGCCCGTGTGTCTCAGCGTCTGAAGTCTCCGGGCGGCGAAATTTGCCGGACGCCCTCCGTTTCCGGCAGAACCCAAGAAGTCAGCCACCAAGGAGACCGAACCGTGAAGAGCGCCGTGGAGACCCTGAACCCGACCCGGGTTCGGCTCACTGTCGAGGTGCCCTTCGAGGAGCTCAAGGACAGCCTCGACGCGGCGTACAAGAAGATCAACCAGCAGGTCACGGTGAAGGGCTTCCGCAAGGGCAAGATCCCGGCCCGCGTCATCGACCAGCGGTTCGGCCGCGGTGCGGTCCTGGAGGAGGCGGTCAACGACGCGCTTCCGAAGTTCTACACCGACGCGGTCAACGAGGCCGAGCTGAACCCGCTCGGCCAGCCCGAGGTCGACATCACGGAGCTGAAGGACGGCGAGACGCTGAACTTCACCGCCGAGGTCGACATCCGCCCGTCCATCGAGATCCCGGACTACTCCGGCATCGAGGTCGAGGTCGACGCCGTCGAGGTCACCGACGAGGACGTCGAGAAGTCGGTGGAGCAGCTGCGCGAGCGCTTCGCGTCCACCTCCCCGGTCGAGCGCGCCGCCGAGGAGGGCGACGTGGTCACCCTCGACCTGCGGGCCAAGGTCGACGGCGAGGTCCTCGAGGACGGCGTCGCCGACGGCGTCTCCTACACCATCGGCTCCGGTGAGCTGCTGGACGGCATCGACGACGCCGTGAAGGGCCTGGAGGCCGGTGGCGAGGCCACCTTCACCTCCGAGCTCAAGGGCGGCTCGGCGGCCGGCAAGGAGGCCGAGGTCACCGTCAAGGTCACCCAGGTCGCCAAGCGCGAGCTGCCCGAGCTGGACGACGACTTCGCGCAGCTCGCGTCGGAGTTCGACACCCTGGAGGAGCTGCAGGCCGACAGCCGCAAGCGCCTCGCCAACATGAAGCAGTACGACCAGGCCACGCAGGCCCAGGAGCGCGTCCTGGACAAGCTGCTCGAGCTGGTCGAGGTGCCCGTCCCCGAGAAGCTCCTCGAGGACGAGATCAACACCCGCAAGCACAACCTCGAGCACCACCAGCTCGGCCAGATGGGCCTCACCCTCGACAAGTACCTGGAGATCCAGGGCAAGACCGCCGAGGAGTTCGAGACCGAGACCCGCGAGGCCGCGGTCAAGGGCATCAAGACCCAGTTCGTCCTCGACGAGCTGGTCAAGCAGGAGAAGCTCAACGTCAGCCAGGAGGAGCTCACCGAGCACCTCATGCGCCGCGCCGCCTCCTCCGGCATGTCCCCCGACCAGTTCGCCCAGGCCGTCGTCGAGCAGGGCCAGGTCCCGCTCCTCGTCGGCGAGGTCGCCCGCGGCAAGGCCCTGGCCGCCGTGGTCGAGAAGGCCACGGTCAAGGACACCAACGGCGAGGTCGTCGACCTGGACGACGAGGAGGAGGAGACGGAGGCCGCCGAGGCCGCCGCCGAGTCCGCCGACGCCACCGAGGACAAGGCCGGGGAGAAGACCGAGGGCTGAGCCCCACGGCACCCCTGACGCCGTAACGACGGGCCCCGAGAGGCGAGCGCTTCTCGGGGCCCGTCGTGCTTGCCCGGCCCCCGGACGCGGGGCTGTGCCGGGCCCGGGGCCCGGGGCGGCGCCCCGCGACGGCGACACCGGCGCGTGGCACCGGGCAACCTGCGCTCACAGCGAACACCCGCAGAACCGGGATTGCACCGCAGGGCCACCGCGTTAGGGTCCATGAATACGAGGGCAGGGGAGTCCCCGGAACCGGCCGGACGGCCCCAAGCCCCGGCAGAACACGTGAGACGGCCCGGCGCCGTCGTAAGACGAGCAGGTGGATACGTGACGAATCTGATGCCCTCCGCCGCCGGCGAGCCCTCCATCGGTGGTGGCCTCGGCGACCAGGTGTACAACCGGCTGCTCGGCGAGCGGATCATCTTCCTCGGCCAGCCGGTCGACGACGACATCGCCAACAAGATCACCGCACAGCTGCTGCTCCTTGCCTCCGACCCGGACAAGGACATCTACCTGTACATCAACAGCCCGGGCGGTTCGATCACGGCCGGCATGGCGATCTACGACACCATGCAGTACATCAAGAACGACGTGGTGACGATCGCGATGGGCCTCGCCGCCTCGATGGGACAGTTCCTGCTCAGCGCGGGCACCCCGGGCAAGCGCTTCGCGCTCCCGAACGCCGAGATCCTGATCCACCAGCCCTCCGCCGGACTGGCCGGTTCGGCCTCGGACATCAAGATCCACGCCGAGCGGCTGCTGCACACCAAGAGGCGCATGGCCGAGCTCACGGCCCAGCACACGGGCCAGACGATCGAGCAGATCACCCGCGACTCGGACCGCGACCGCTGGTTCGACGCCTTCGAGGCCAAGGAGTACGGCCTCATCGACGACGTGATGACGACGGCCGCCGGTATGCCGGGCGGCGGCGGCACCGGGGCCTGAGAGCCCTCTGCGGGTCCCAGCAGGGGCCCCAGCGCGCCCAGCCAGCCCTCAGCCGACCGCCTCAGCCCCTTCCCAGGAGACACTGTGAACGACTTCCCCGGCAGCGGCCTGTACGACCGCTCGCGTGCCGAGTACACCGGCCCGACCGCCGAGTCCCGCTACGTCATCCCGCGCTTCGTCGAGCGCACCTCCCAGGGTGTGCGGGAGTACGACCCGTACGCGAAGCTCTTCGAGGAGCGCGTGATCTTCCTCGGCGTGCAGATCGACGACGCCTCCGCCAACGACGTCATGGCGCAGCTGCTGTGCCTGGAGTCGATGGACCCCGACCGGGACATCTCGGTCTACATCAACAGCCCCGGCGGCTCCTTCACGGCGCTCACGGCCATCTACGACACGATGCAGTACGTGAAGCCGGACATCCAGACGGTCTGCATGGGCCAGGCGGCCTCCGCCGCCGCCGTCCTGCTGGCCGCCGGCACGCCGGGCAAGCGCATGGCGCTGCCGAACGCCCGCGTCCTGATCCACCAGCCGTACAGCGAGACCGGCCGCGGCCAGGTCTCCGACCTGGAGATCGCCGCGAACGAGATCCTGCGGATGCGCTCGCAGCTGGAGGAGATGCTGGCCAAGCACTCCACCACGCCGGTCGAGAAGATCCGCGAGGACATCGAGCGCGACAAGATCCTCACGGCCGAGGACGCGCTCAGCTACGGCCTGATCGACCAGATCATCACCACCCGGAAGATGGACAACTCCTCTCTCCGCTGAGACGGGAGGCTGTATCGTCTGCCGCCCCTTGGCACGGTTTGACGCGGTTCACGTCAAAGCGAACCGTGCCAAGGGGGGCCCGGACGGGGGGCCCGGCAAGGTACCGTCGGACATAAGGCAGCACCAGGAGTCCGCCGACCGTCGACGCGACGTCGACGGCCGGGCGTCTCCCAGGCGAAGGGGAAGCACACCGTGGCACGCATCGGTGACGGCGGCGATCTGCTCAAGTGCTCGTTCTGCGGAAAGAGCCAGAAGCAGGTCAAGAAGCTCATCGCAGGGCCCGGTGTGTACATCTGCGACGAGTGCATCGATCTCTGCAACGAGATCATCGAGGAAGAACTCGCCGAGACCAGCGAGGTGCGCTGGGAGGAGCTCCCGAAGCCCCGCGAGATCTACGAGTTCCTCGAGAGCTACGTGGTCGGCCAGGAGGCGGCCAAGAAGGCCCTCTCCGTCGCGGTGTACAACCACTACAAGCGGGTCCAGGCCGGTGAGAACGGCGGCGCCCAAGGCCGCGAGGACGCCATCGAGTTGGCGAAGTCCAACATCCTGCTGCTGGGCCCCACGGGCTCCGGCAAGACCCTCCTCGCGCAGACCCTGGCGCGCATGCTGAACGTCCCCTTCGCGATCGCCGACGCCACGGCGCTCACGGAGGCCGGGTACGTCGGCGAGGACGTCGAGAACATCCTGCTCAAGCTGATCCAGGCGGCCGACTACGACGTCAAGAAGGCCGAGACCGGGATCATCTACATCGACGAGATCGACAAGGTCGCGCGCAAGAGCGAGAACCCGTCGATCACCCGGGACGTCAGCGGGGAGGGCGTCCAGCAGGCCCTGCTGAAGATCCTGGAGGGCACCACGGCATCGGTCCCGCCGCAGGGCGGCCGCAAGCACCCGCACCAGGAGTTCATCCAGATCGACACGACGAACGTCCTGTTCATCGTGGGCGGTGCCTTCGCGGGCCTGGAGAAGATCATCGAGGGCCGGGCCGGCGCCAAGGGCATCGGCTTCGGCGCGACGATCCGCTCCAAGCGGGAGATCGAGTCCAAGGACCAGTTCGAGCAGGTCATGCCGGAGGACCTGGTGAAGTTCGGGATGATCCCCGAGTTCATCGGCCGTCTCCCGGTCATCACCTCGGTCCACAACCTCGACCGCGAGGCCCTGCTCCAGATCCTCGTCGAGCCGCGCAACGCCCTCGTCAAGCAGTACGAGCGCCTCTTCGAACTCGACGGCGTGGAGCTGGACTTCGAGCGCGAGGCCCTGGAGGCCATCGCCGACCAGGCCATCCTCCGCCAGACCGGTGCCCGCGGCCTGCGCGCCATCATGGAGGAGGTCCTCCAGGGCGTCATGTACGAGGTCCCCTCCCGCAAGGACGTCGCCCGCGTCGTCATCACGGCGGACGTGGTCCTCTCCAACGTCAACCCGACGCTGATTCCCCGGGATTCGCGGGGGCGTGGCCCGGGCGAGCAGAAGACGGCGTAGCCGTCGCCGTACGCGCGAACGCGGAAGGGGCCCGGTCGACCGATCGGGCCCCTTCCGCGCAGCCGTTCCGGCGTCAGATCTTGACGCGGACTTCCTTGCGGAGCTTGGCGGCGATCTCGGCCGCCTCGGCCGGGTCGGTCTTCTTGCCGGCCGCGATGTCCACGAGGCTCATCGGCATGACGAAGCCGAGCGTGCTGTGGTCGCCCCAGCCGCAGAACGTCATGGTCATCGACTTCGGCTCGTTCGGTCCGCCGCTGGCGTTGTCGTACTTGGCGTCCTGGCACTTGATGACGGCGCCGTCGAGGGAATCGGGCTTGTACTCCTTCGGCTCCCCGACGAAGGTCACGTCCTGGTCGCTGCCGCCCTCCTGGCTCTCCTTCTTCATGTGCGCGAACATGCCGTCGAGGGCCTTCTCCGGGTCGTCGATCGAGCCGTAGACGCCACCGAACACGAGCTGCTTACGGGCCAGCGGGTTCTCCTCGTTCTCCGTCGCGTACGAGGCGCTCACGTCCTTGGCGTCCTTCACCCCCCACTGCTCGGCGTCCTTCATGTCAGCGGCGTCCATGCTGCCGCTCTCGCTCTTGTCCTGCTTGTACTCGCCGAGCACCGTCGCCGGCGTCGTCAGCTTGTGCGGGCCGTCGTCGGCGATGTCCGAGCCGCCGCCACCGCCGCCCAGCACGAAGTACGCCCCCACGCCGATCGCCGCCACGACGGCGACCGCGCCGATGATCAGGCCCATCTTCTTCTTGCCGCCGCCGCCCGGGGCCGGGGGCTGGGGGGCACCGTAGGGCTGCTGGCCGTAGGCGGGCTGCTGGCCGTACGGGGCCTGCTGGCCGTACGGTCCCGGCTGCTGCGGCGGGACGCCGCCCTGCTGGGGCTGGGGCGGGTAGCCGTAGCCCGGCTGCGGGGGAGGGGCCTGCTGGGGGTAGCCGTAGCCGGGCTGGGGGGCCTGCGGCGGCTGCTGGCCGTACGGCCCCGGCTGGCCGTACGGTCCGGGCTGCTGGGGCTGCCCGCCGTACGGGCCCGGCTGGTTGTGACTCATTCCTGGGTTCCCCTCCAGATGTTTACGTGGTGCTGACATCCTGACGCAGGCATGGCGTGCGCAGGTCACCGGGGGCCATACCGTTACAGAGGAAACGCGTTTCGGGACAGTGCCGTGACGCCCGTAAACTGACCCCCGTGACCGAGAACTCTCAGCAGCCGCAGCCCGCACCCACCACCGAACTGCCGACCCAGTACGCGCCGGCCGAGGTAGAGGGGAAGCTGTACGAGCGCTGGGTGGAACGGGGTTACTTCGAAGCGGACGCGGACAGCGACAAGCCGCCGTACACCGTCGTCATCCCGCCGCCGAACGTCACGGGCAGCCTGCACCTCGGGCACGCCTTCGAGCACACGCTCATCGACGCCCTGACCCGCCGCAAGCGGATGCAGGGGTACGAGACGCTGTGGCAGCCCGGCATGGACCACGCCGGCATCGCCACGCAGAACGTCGTCGAGCGGGAGCTCGCCAAGGAGGGCAAGTCCCGGCACGACCTCGGCCGTGAGGCCTTCGTCGAGCGCGTCTGGCAGTGGAAGGGCGAGTCCGGCGGGCAGATCAGCGGGCAGATGCGCCGTCTCGGTGACGGCGTCGCCTGGTCGCGTGAGCGCTTCACCATGGACGAGGGCCTGTCCCAGGCCGTCCAGACCATCTTCAAGCGGCTCTACGACGACGAGCTGATCTACCGCGCCGAGCGCATCATCAACTGGTGCCCGCGCTGCCTGACCGCCATCTCCGACATCGAGGTCGAGTACCAGGACGACGACGGCGAGCTCGTCTCCATGAAGTACGGCGACGGGGACGACACCATCGTCGTCGCCACCACCCGCGCCGAGACCATGCTCGGCGACACGGCGGTCGCCGTCCACCCCGAGGACGAGCGCTACAAGCACCTGGTCGGCAAGCTCATCAGGCTGCCGCTCACCGACCGTTCCATCCCGGTCGTCGCCGACGAGCACGTCGACCCCGAGTTCGGCACCGGCGCCGTCAAGGTGACGCCCGCCCACGACCCGAACGACTTCGAGATCGGCCGGCGCCACGACCTGCCCGCCATCACCGTCATGGACGAGCACGCCGTCATCACCGCCCACGGCCCCTTCCAGGGTCTGGACCGGCTGGAGGCCCGCTCCGCCATCGTCGCCGCGCTGCGCGCCGAGGGCCGGATCGTCGCCGAGAAGCGGCCCTACGTCCACAGCGTCGGCCACTGCTCGCGCTGCAAGACCACCGTCGAGCCGCGCCTGTCCATGCAGTGGTGGGTCAAGGTCGGTCCGCTCGCGAAGGCGGCCGGCGACGCGGTCCGCGAGGGCAAGGTCAGGATCCACCCGCAGGAGATGGAGAAGCGGTACTTCGACTGGGTCGACAACCTCCACGACTGGTGCATCTCGCGCCAGCTGTGGTGGGGCCACCGCATCCCCGTCTGGTACGGGCCGAACGGCGAGATCGTGTGCGTCGGTCCCGACGAGCAGCCGCCGAGCGGCGAGGGCTGGCACCAGGACTCCGACGTCCTGGACACCTGGTTCTCCTCGGGCCTGTGGCCGTTCTCCACGCTGGGCTGGCCGGAGCGGACCGACTCGCTCGCGAAGTTCTACCCGAACTCCGTCCTGGTCACCGGCTACGACATCCTCTTCTTCTGGGTCGCCCGGATGATGATGTTCGGCCTGTACGCGATGGACGGCACCCCGCCGTTCCACACCATCGCCCTGCACGGCATGGTCCGTGACCAGAACGGCAAGAAGATGTCCAAGTCCTTCGGGAACGTCGTGAACCCGCTGGACTGGATGGACAAGTACGGCTCCGACGCCCTGCGGTTCACGCTCGCCCGCGGCGCCAACCCGGGCGTCGACGTCCCGATCGGCGAGGACTGGGTCCAGGGCTCCCGCAACTTCGCCAACAAGATCTGGAACGCCACCCGCTTCGCGCTGATGAACGGCGCGACGGTGCAGGGCCCGCTGCCGGACGCGTCGAAGATGTCGTCCACGGACCGCTGGATCCTCTCCCGCCTGAACTCGGTCGTCGCGGAGGTCGACGCGTACTACGAGGACTACCAGTTCGCGAAGCTGTCCGACGCCCTGTTCCACTTCGCCTGGGACGAGGTCTTCGACTGGTACGTCGAGCTGTCCAAGACGACGTTCCAGGCCGGCGGCGAGGCCGCCGAGGTCAGCAAGCGCGTCCTCGGCGAGGTCCTCGACGTCACGCTGCGGCTGCTGCACCCCGTCGTCCCGTTCGTCACGGAGACGCTGTGGACCACCCTCACCGGGGGTGAGTCGGTCGTCATCGCCGAGTGGCCGTCGGACTCGGGCTTCCGGGACGCCGGCGCCGAGCGGGAGATCGAGACGCTCCAGTCCGTCATCACCGAGGTCCGCCGCTTCCGCGCCGACCAGGGCCTCCAGCCCGGTCAGCGGGTTCCGGCCCGGCTCACCCTGGACGGCACCGCGCTCGCGGCGCACGAGGCGGCCGTCCGGCAGCTGCTGCGGCTCCAGCCGGAGGGTGACTCCTTCACGGCGACGGCGACGCTGCCGGTGGCCGGTGTCGAGGTCGCCCTCGACCTGTCCGGCGTGATCGACTTCGCCGCGGAGCGCAAGCGGCTCGCCAAGGACCTGGCCGCCGCCGAGAAGGAGAAGGCCCAGGCCACGGCCAAGCTCGGCAACGAGGCCTTCCTCGCGAAGGCCCCGGACCAGGTCGTGGACAAGATCCGCGGGCGGCTGGCCAAGGCGGACGAGGACATCGCCCGCATCCAGGCGCAGCTGGAGAAGCTGCCGGAGGCGTAGACGCCACTAGGTCAAGGAGAAGGTCCCCGGGGCATTCCGCGCCGGGGACCTTCTCCTTGCCCCAGGGGCGCGGGGCCGTGTCGATGTGCGGCTCCGCCGCGTGGGCGCGACGGGCCACGACGGACCCGCGCATGCCACGGGACCTCAGCCGCCCCACCGTCCCAGACCTCCGTAGACTGGTCCCCGTGAGCGACATCCCCGGCGAGAACGACCAGTCCGACCCCCTCGACCCTCTCGACTCCTTCGAGGAGATCGTCGAGGCGGAGACGACCCGCGACCCCGACCTCGCCGTCATCGAGGCCGGCAGCCGCACGCTGCGCACCCAGGGCGGCCCCCCGCAGGCCGACGTGCCCGCGCGGCCGGAGGACCCCGAGGTGGACAAGGCGCTGCGCGAGGTGGAGGCGGAGCTCGCGACCCGCTGGGGCGAGACGAAGCTGGAGCCGTCCGTCACCCGGATCGCCGCGCTGATGGACGTGCTGGGCGACCCCCAGCGCACGTACCCGTCCCTCCACATCACGGGGACGAACGGCAAGACCTCCACCGCCCGCATGATCGAGGCGCTGCTCGGCGCCTTCGAGCTGCGCACCGGGCGGTACACCTCGCCGCACGTGCAGTCGATCACCGAGCGCATCAGCCTGGACGGGGCGCCGATCTCCGCCGAGCGGTTCATCGAGACGTACCAGGACATCAAGCCGTACGTCGAGATGGTGGACGCCCAGCAGGAGTACCGGCTGTCCTTCTTCGAGGTGCTGACCGGCATGGCGTACGCCGCCTTCGCCGACGCCCCCGTCGACGTGGCCGTCGTGGAGGTGGGGATGGGCGGCTCCTGGGACGCCACCAACGTCATCGACGGGGACGTCGCCGTCGTCACCCCCATCGACCTCGACCACACCGACCGGCTCGGTGAGACGCCCGGCGCGATCGCGGGGGAGAAGGCCGGCATCGTCAAGCAGGACGCCACCGTGATCCTGGCCCAGCAGCCGGTGGACGCGGCGCAGGTGCTGCTGAAGAAGGCCGTCGACGTGAACGCCACGGTGGCCCGCGAAGGCCTGGAGTTCGGGGTCGTCGCCCGGCAGGTCGCCGTCGGCGGTCAGCTGGTGACCCTGCGCGGGCTCGGCGGCGAGTACCCCGAGGTCTACCTGCCGCTGCACGGCGCCCACCAGGCGCACAACGCGGCCGTCGCGCTGGCCGCCGTCGAGGCGTTCTTCGGCGTCGGCGCGCAGCGTCCCGAGCCGCTGGACGTCGACACCGTGCGCAAGGCGTTCGCCGCCGTCGCCTCGCCGGGGCGCATGGAGGTGGTGCGGCGCTCGCCGACCGTGGTGCTGGACGCCGCGCACAATCCGGCCGGCGCGCGGGTCACCGCCGAGGCGGTCGGGGAGGCGTTCCAGTTCAGCCGGCTCATCGGCGTGGTCGGTGCGAGCGGCGACAAGAACGTGCGGGGGCTGCTGGAGGCCTTCGAGCCGGTCTTCGCCGAGCTCGTCGTCACCCAGAACTCCAGCCACCGCGCGATGGACGCCGACGAGCTCGCCGCGATCGCCGTCGAGGTGTTCGGCGAGGACCGCGTCCAGGTCGAGCCGCGGCTGCCGGACGCCCTGGAGGCCGCGATCACGCTGGCCGAGGAGGAGGGCGAGTTCGCGGGCGGCGGTGTGCTCGTCACCGGTTCCGTCATCACCGTCGGCGAGGCCCGACTGCTCCTCGGGAGGGGCTGAGAAACCGTGCGTACGCTCTGTGCTTCGACTCTGATCGGCGAGCTCTTCGTGATCGGCTTCGCCGGACTGGTCGCCATGAAGGACCCGGACCTGTCCATGGGGACGGTGTGGACGGTCAGCGGCATCGCGATGTTCCTGTGCGTGCTGCTGTCCGGTGTGGTGACCCGGCCCGGCGGCGTCGCCCTGGGCTGGGCGCTGCAGGTCGCCCTGATCGCCTCCGGCTTCGTCGTGCCGACGATGTTCTTCCTGGGCGTGGTCTTCGGGGCCCTGTGGTGGGCCTCGGTGCACTACGGGCGGAAGATCGACGAGGCGAAGGCGAGGTTCGCGGCGCAGGCCGAGGCCGCGTCCGCACCCGATGCCGCCTGACGTTGCGCGACGCTGCGTGACGGGTGCCGCGACACGCCCGGTAACCTCAGTCATCACCTTGTGCCAACGCGGCATTCGCACCACCGCACACCCGCATATTCCAAGGAGCCCCTCGTGACTCAGCGCAGCCTCGTCCTCCTCAAGCCCGACGCCGTCCGTCGTGGCCTGACCGGCGAGATCATCAGCCGTATCGAGCGCAAGGCCGGCTGGCGGATCACCGCGATGGAACTGCGCACCCTGGACGCCGAGACGCTGGAGCAGCACTACGGCGAGCACAAGGGCAAGCCGTTCTACGAGCCGCTGGTCGAGTTCATGGCGTCGGGCCCGGTCGTGGCGATGGTCGTCGAGGGCGAGCGGGTCATCGAGGGCGTGCGCGCGCTGGCCGGTCCGACCGACCCGATCGCCGCCGCCCCCGGCTCCATCCGCGGGGACTTCGGCGTGATCGTCCGGGAGAACCTGATTCACGCCTCGGACTCCGAGGAGTCCGCCGAACGCGAGCTGAAGATCTTCTTCCCGGGCCGCGTCTGACCCCCTCGGGGACACGCCGGAGACGTGCCCTTTCCTGACGCCGCGTCAGCCGAATGGCCCGCGGCGGACCGGGGCGGTCGTGTAAAAGCGACCGCCCTGTGGCATATGCGCGCCTGATCGGGGGAACTGATGCCACCGTTGGCCCGTCTCCACAAGCGAGGCGATGCGCCATCTGCTGACAATGGCGAAGACCCTCGCGCAGTGTTCGCGAAAGCGCGTCTACGATGGAAGCCTCCACGCGTCACTGCACCCACCTCGCCTACCTGAAAAGCCCTCAAAAGCTCCTGGGAAGGCCAGTCGAATCCTGATGGGGAACTCAATGTCGTTCATCGGCCGTGACATGGCTGTCGACCTCGGGACCGCCAACACGCTGGTGTACGTCAGGGGTCGCGGGATCGTACTCAACGAGCCGTCCGTCGTCGCGATCAACACCAACACCGGTGGCATCCTCGCGGTCGGCGCCGAAGCGAAGAAGATGATCGGGCGCACCCCCGGCAACATCGTCGCCGTGCGCCCGCTGAAGGACGGCGTGATCGCCGACTTCGAGATCACCGAGCGGATGCTCCGCTACTTCATCCTGAAGATCCACAAGCGGCGGTATCTGGCTCGTCCGCGGGTCGTCGTCTGTGTGCCCTCGGGCATCACCGGCGTCGAGCGCCGCGCCGTCATCGAGGCGTCGTCCCAGGCCGGCGCCCGCCAGGTGCACATCATCGAGGAGCCCATGGCCGCGGCCATCGGGTCCGGCCTGCCGGTCCACGAGGCCACGGGCAACATGGTGGTCGACATCGGCGGCGGCACCACGGAGGTCGCGGTCATCTCGCTCGGCGGCATCGTCACCGCCCAGTCCATCCGCGTCGCGGGTGACGAGCTGGACAACGCGATCATCCAGCACGTGAAGAAGGAGTACAGCCTTCTGCTGGGTGAGCGCACGGCCGAACAGATCAAGATCACGATCGGTTCGGCGTACGACCTCGACTCCGACGAGCACACCGAAATCCGCGGCCGGGACCTCGTCTCCGGGCTGCCCAAGACCGTCGTCATCTCCGCCGCGGAAGTCCGCAAGGCGATCGAGGAGCCGGTCAACGCGATCGTCGACGCCGTCAAGACGACCCTCGACAAGTGCCCGCCGGAGCTGTCCGGCGACATCATGGACCGGGGCATCGTCCTGACCGGCGGCGGCGCGCTGCTGCGCGGACTCGACGAGCGGCTGCGCCGGGAGACCGGAATGCCGATCCACATCGCCGAGGACCCGCTGGACAGCGTCGCGCTCGGTTCCGGCAAGTGCGTCGAGGAGTTCGAGGCGCTCCAGCAGGTGCTGGACGCCCAGCCCCGCAGATGACGTGACACTCGGGTTCCGCCGTACGAGACGATCTCCTCTCGTGCGGCGGATCGTTGATATAGAGGGTCCTGGTACCTGACGTACCCGAAGTGCCGGACCCCTGTGAAGTGCTCGGCACCCGTGGAGTGCTCGACACACGTGAAGTGGTCCGAGTGCCTCACCCGGCCGCAGTACCGAATGACCCGCATTCCTGAACACCGCCAGGTAATTCCCGAATTCGACGAGGAAGGCACGGCCGCCGCACGTGAGGGACACGAAAGAGAGCCGGCTGCTCCTGGTGCTGCTGATCGCCATCGCGTTCGCACTGATCACGGTGGACATCCGCGGCGGGGAGGACTCACCGGTCGACGGCGCCCGGCGGGCCGCGGCCACCGTCTTCGGTCCGATCGAGAACGGGGTGTCGTCCGCGGTCGACCCGGTCGGCAACGCCGTCTCCGCGATCCGTGACTCCGGCGACCGGCACGACCGGCTCGCCGAACTGGAGACGCAGAACGCGGCCTTGAAGGCCAAGCTCGGCAGCGACGAGCGCGGACGCAGCCGTCTGAAGCAGTTCGACAAGATGCTCGGCCTCGCCGGCGCCGGCCAGTACGGCATCAAGGGCGCCCAGGTCATCGCCATAGGAGCCGCGCAGGGCTTCTCCTGGACCATCACCATCGACGCCGGCGCCGACGACGGCATCCAGCGCGACATGACCGTCCTCAACGGTGACGGCCTGGTGGGGCGCGTGACCACCGTCGGCCCGGACACCGCCACCGTGCTCCTCGCCAACGACCCCGACTTCACCGTCGGCACCCGGATGGAGGCCGGTGACGAACTCGGCTTCGCCTCCGGCCAGGGCGGCCGTCCCCTGCGGGTCGAACTCCTCAACGGCAAGGCCGACGTCGAGAAGGGCGACCGCCTCGTCACCTTCGGCTCCCAGGCCGACAAGCCGTTCGTCCCCGGCGTTCCCGTCGGCGTCGTCTCCCGCGTCGACCCCTCCGGCGGCGACCTGACCCGCACCCTCGACGTCACACCGTTCGTCAGCTTCACCAAGCTCGACATCGTCGGCGTCGTCGTCCAGGCCCCGCAGAAGGACCCGCGCGACACGGTGCTCCCGGACAAGCCGCAGCCGAGACCCACGCCGACCGTGACGGTGACCGTCACCCCGTCCGCCGGGGCCGACGGCCAGTCGCAGACCGGTCCGGACGAGCAGACCGAACAGAATGAGCAGTCCGAGCAGAACGAGCAGTAGGAGCTTTCACCCCATGCGCGTCAACCGGATCCTGCTGTCCGTCGCCCTGGTCGTCGTCGCCCTGGTGCTCCAGGTGAGCGTCCTCGCCCGCCTCCACCTGCCCGGCGCCGTCCCCGACCTGCTGCTGCTCACCGTCCTCGGCCTGGCCCTCGTCTACGGCCACGTCGGCGGCGCCCTCGTCGGCTTCGGCGCCGGACTCCTCGCCGACCTCGCCCCGCCCGCCGACCACGCCGCCGGCCGCTACGCCCTGGTGCTCTGCGTCATCGGCTACCTCGCCGGCCTCGCCAAACCGGAGAACGGCCGGCTGCGGTCGGCCACCGGCCCCATGGCCGTCGTGGTCGTCGCCTCCCTCGGCACCACCCTGCTGTACGCCGGCGTCGGCGCCCTCGTCGGCGACACCGCCGCCCGCCATGTCGGCCTGCCCGGCCTGCTGTTCACGGCCGCCCTCTACGACCTGCTGCTCGCGCCCTTCGTCGTCCCCGGCATCATGGCCCTGGCCAGACGCGCCGACAACGACCCGCTCGCCGAGAGCGGCTCCACGGGCCAGAGCGCCGACATCTCCTCCGGCTGGCTCTCCGGAGGCACCGGGCTGCGCATCGGCGGGCAGCGGGGCGGAACGCGGGTGAAGGCGGCCCGGGCGCGGATGGCCCGGGCCGGACGGATCAAAGGGGTCAAGCGGCTGTGACGACGAGGCACCACCCGCACGACCGCACCGACCCGCACACGCTCCGAGAGGGGGAGGCAGCCGCAGTGACCCACCCCCACCCGTCGCCCACCACCACCCTCAACGGAATGGGCTGCGCCCATGACTAACATCCCGGAGACCGGCCGCAGCACCCGCGTCCAGACCCGGCTCGTCGTCATCCAGATCCTCGTCCTCTCCCTCCTCGGCACCCTCGGCGGCCGGCTCTGGTACCTCCAGATCCGCCAGGGCGACGAGTACGCCAAGGAGGCCTCGGGCAACCACGTCCAGCAGGTCGTCCAGCCCGCCCCCCGCGGCTCGATCCTGGACGCGCGCGGTGTGGCGCTCGCCGACAACGAGACCCGCCTCGTCGTCTCCGCCTCCCGCACCGAACTGCTGAAGATGAAGGACGACGGCGAGGCCGTCCTCACCAAGCTCGCCGGTGTCCTCGGCATGAAGCCCAAGGACGTCATGGACAAGGTCCGGCTGTGCGACGCCGAGACCCCGCAGCCCTGCTGGAACGGTTCGCCCTACCAGCCGATCCCCGTCACCGACGAGGCCACCCCCAAGCAGGCCCTCCAGATCCGCGAGCGCGCCGAGGACTTCCCCGGCATCACCGCCGAACCCGAGGCCATGCGCCGCTACGCCGCCCCCGGCCAGGCCAACACCGCCCAGGTCCTCGGCTACCTCTCGCCGGTCACCGACGAGGAGATCCAGAAGGCCCAGGACACCGACTCGCCGTACCTGCGCTCCGACCAGGTCGGCCGCTCCGGCCTGGAACGCCAGTACGACAAGGCGCTGCGCGGCAAGGCCGGCGTCACCCGCTACGAGGTCGACAACCTCGGCCGCGTCATCGGCGAGGCCGAGTCCGACCCCGGCGTCCCCGGCTCCAACCTCGTCACCAGCATCGACGCCCGCGTCCAGCGGGTCGCCGAGTACGAGCTGAACGAGGCGATGAAGGCCGCCCGCAAGGAGATGGACCGCAACACCGGCCGCACCTACGAGGCCGACTCCGGCGCGGTCGTGGTGATGGAGGCCAGGACCGGCCGCGTCGTCGCCATGGCCTCCAACCCGACCTACGACCCGAACGCCTGGGTCGGCGGCATCTCCGGCGCCGACTACAAGAAGCTCACCGGCAAGGACTCCAACTACCCGCTGCTCAACCGGGCCATCCAGGGCCAGGCGGCCCCCGGCTCCATCTTCAAGGTGGTCTCCTCGTCCGCCGCGGTGGAGGCGGGCTACGCCTTCGACGGCAACTACGACTGCTCCAGCTCCTACTCCGTCGGCGGCCAGGTCTTCAAGAACTTCGAGTCCGCCAGCTACGGCCCGATCAGCATCGGCCGCGCCCTGGAGCTCTCCTGCGACACCGTCTACTACCGCCTCGCCCACCAGGAGTGGCTGAAGGACGGCGGCATGAAGCCCAAGAACCCCAAGGACTACTTCTACAAGGCCGCCCACCAGTTCGGCCTCGGCAAGGAGACCGGCATCGACCTCCCCAACGAGGTCTCCGGCCGCGTCCCCGACCGCAAGTGGAAGCAGGAGTACTGGGAGGCCAACAAGGACGCCTGGTGCAAGACGGGGAAGAAGAACGGCTCCTACGTCGAGAAGATCGCGTACGAGAACTGCCTCGAGGGCAACAAGATGCGCGCCGGTGACTCCGTCAACTACTCCATCGGCCAGGGCGACACCCTCGTCACCCCCATCCAGATGGCCACCATCTACTCGGCCATCTCCAACGGCGGCACCCTCTACGACCCGACCATCGGCAAGGCGATCGTCAGCCCCGACGGCAAGCAGGTCGACGAGTTGAGGCCCACGCCCCACGGCAGGCTGCCGATAAGCAAGGCCACGCTGGCCAAGATGGACGACGCCCTCGCCGGCGTCGCCACCCGCGGCACCGCCGCCTGGCGGTTCGGCGGCTGGCCGCAGGACAAGATCCCGATGCACGCCAAGACCGGCACCGCCGAGGTCTACGGCAAGCAGACCACCTCCTGGTTCGCCACCTACACCGACGACTACGCGATCGTCATGACGATCTCCCAGGGCGGTACGGGCTCCGGCGCCTCCGGACCCGCCGTCCGCAACATCTACGACGCGCTGTACGGCGTCTCGGACGACGGGGCGATCGACACGAGGAAGGCGCTCCTGCCCCAGCCGCAGGCGAAACTGCCGAAGATCAAGACCGACGGGACCATCCCCGCCCCGAAGATCCCCAAGGACGTCGTCAAGGACCTCCAGCCGGACGAGAAGGCCTCCCCCGAGGACGAGTACGCCCCCGTCGACGACCAGCAGCAGGGGGCGACGACACCGGCGCAGAACGGCGACAACCGCGAGACGCGCCGGCACCGACGACGCGGCGGCGCGGGCCGGCGCGGTGGCACGGGCACGGGCCGGCGCGGGAGCACAGGAACAGGAACAGGCAGAAGCGGAAGCCGGAGGGCACGCGCATGACCGGGGCCAACAGCTTCCAGGTCTCCGGGTACGGACCCGAGAAGGCCGGGTGGACCCGGCTGTTCGCCCGGGACTCGCTGACCCGCCGGCTCGACTGGCCGATACTGCTGGCCGCCGTCGCGCTCTCCCTGATGGGCTCGCTGCTCGTCTACTCCGCGACCCGCAACCGCACCGAGCTCAACCAGGGCGACCCGTACTACTTCCTCACCCGCCACCTGCTGAACACCGGCATCGGGCTCGCCCTGATGGTCGCCACGGTCTGGCTCGGCCACCGCGCCCTGCGCACCGCCGTACCGGTCCTCTACGGCGCGTCCGTGTTCCTGATCCTTCTGGTGCTCACGCCGCTCGGCTCGACCATCAACGGCGCCCACTCCTGGATCAAGCTCCCCGGCGGCTTCTCCCTGCAGCCCTCGGAGTTCGTGAAGATCACGATCATCCTGGGCATGGCGATGCTGCTGGCCGCGCGCGTGGACGCGGGCGACCGGCCCTACCCGGACCACCGGACCGTGCTGCAGGCCCTGGGCCTGGCCACCGTGCCGATGCTGATCGTGATGCTCATGCCCGACCTCGGGTCGGTCATGGTCATGGTCATCATCGTGCTGGGCGTGCTGCTCGCCTCCGGCGCCACCAACCGGTGGGTCTTCGGACTCCTCGGCGCCGGAACGCTCGGCGCCCTCGCCGTCTGGCAGCTCGGCATCCTGGACGACTACCAGATCAACCGCTTCGCCGCCTTCGCCAACCCCGAACTGGACCCCGCGGGCGTCGGCTACAACACCAACCAGGCGCGCATCGCGATCGGGTCCGGCGGCCTGACCGGCTCCGGCCTCTTCCACGGTTCCCAGACCACGGGCCGGTTCGTCCCGGAACAGCAGACCGACTTCGTCTTCACGGTCGCCGGCGAGGAACTGGGCTTCCTCGGCGCGGGCCTCATCGTCGTCCTGCTCGGCGTGATCCTCTGGCGCGGCTGCCGGATCGCCCGCGAGACGACCGACCTGTACGGCACGATCGTCGCCGCCGGGATCGTCGCCTGGTTCGCCTTCCAGTCCTTCGAGAACATCGGCATGACGCTCGGCATCATGCCGGTGACCGGTCTGCCCCTGCCCTTCGTGTCGTACGGCGGCTCGTCGATGTTCGCCGTGTGGATGGCGGTCGGACTGCTCCAGTCGATCACCGTGCAGAGACCGATGTCGGCGTAGCCGGGGGCGGCCGGAGGGCAGGCGCGGCGGGCGGTACGGGGGACCTCCTTCGCCGGGTTAGGCTGGATGGTCCCCCCTGTCAGCACACAAAGGTTCCGTGAGATGCCTGCCGAAGCCGCCGAGTCTGTGTCTTCTGTGTTTCCGCAGCTCGAAGCTCTGCTCCCGCATGTGCAGAAGCCGATCCAGTACGTCGGCGGAGAGCTCAACTCCACGGTCAAGGACTGGAACTCCTGCGACGTCCGCTGGGCCCTGATGTACCCGGACGCGTACGAGGTCGGCCTGCCCAACCAGGGCGTCATGATCCTCTACGAGGTCCTCAACGAGCAGGAAGGCGTCCTCGCCGAGCGCACCTACAGCGTGTGGCCGGACCTGGAGGCGCTGATGCGGGAGCACTCCGTCCCGCAGTTCACGGTCGACAGCCACCGCCCGGTGGGCGCCTTCGACGTGTTCGGCCTCTCCTTCTCCACGGAGCTCGGCTACACGAACATGCTGACCGCCCTGGACCTGGCCGGCATCCCGCTGGAGTCCAAGGACCGGGGCATCGACGACCCGGTCGTCCTGGCCGGCGGCCACGCGGCCTTCAACCCCGAGCCGATCGCCGACTTCATCGACTGCGCGGTCATCGGCGACGGCGAGCAGGCCGTCCTGGAGATCACCGCGATCATCCGCGCCTGGAAGGCCGAGGGCCGCCCCGGCGGCCGCGAGGAACTCCTGCTGCGGCTGGCGAAGACGGGCGGGGTCTACGTCCCCGGCTTCTACGACGTCGAGTACCTCCCCGACGGCCGGATCGCCCGCGTCGTGCCGAACCGGTCGGGCGTGCCGTGGCGCGTCTCCAAGCACACGGTGATGGACCTCGACGAGTGGCCCTACCCCAAGCAGCCCCTGGTCCCGCTGGCCGAGACGGTCCACGAGCGCATGTCCGTGGAGATCTTCCGCGGCTGCACCCGCGGCTGCCGCTTCTGCCAGGCCGGCATGATCACCCGCCCGGTGCGCGAGCGCTCCATCACCGGCATCGGCGACATGGTCGACAAGGGCCTCAAGGCGACCGGCTTCGAGGAGGTCGGTCTCCTCTCCCTCTCCTCCGCGGACCACTCGGAGATCGGCGACGTCGCCAAGGGCCTCGCGGACCGGTACGAGGAGGACAAGATCGGCCTGTCCCTCCCCTCCACCCGCGTCGACGCCTTCAACATCGACCTCGCCAACGAGCTGACCCGCAACGGCCGCCGCTCCGGACTCACCTTCGCCCCCGAGGGCGGCTCCGAGCGCATCCGCAAGGTCATCAACAAGATGGTCTCGGAAGAGGACCTGATCCGCACCGTCGCGACGGCGTACGGCAACGGTTGGCGCCAGGTGAAGCTGTACTTCATGTGCGGCCTGCCCACCGAGACGGACGACGACGTCCTCCAGATCGCCGACATGGCCACGCACGTCATCCAGAAGGGCCGCGAGGTCTCCGGCTCGGGCGACATCCGCTGCACGGTGTCCATCGGCGGCTTCGTCCCCAAGCCCCACACCCCCTTCCAGTGGGCCCCGCAGCTCTCGGCCGAGGAGACCGACGCCCGGCTGCAGAAGCTGCGCGACAAGATCCGCGGCGACAAGAAGTACGGCCGCTCCATCGGCTTCCGCTACCACGACGGCAAGCCCGGCATCGTCGAGGGCCTGCTCTCCCGGGGCGACCGCCGCGTCGGCGCCGTCATCCGCGCCGTCTACGAGGACGGCGGCCGCTTCGACGGCTGGCGCGAGCACTTCTCCTACGACCGCTGGATGGCCTGCGCCGACAAGGCCCTGGAGCCCCTCGGCGTCGACGTCGACTGGTACACCACCCGCGAGCGCTCCTACGAGGAGGTCCTGCCCTGGGACCACCTCGACTCCGGCCTGGACAAGGACTGGCTCTGGGAGGACTGGCAGGACGCCCTCGACGAGACGGAGGTCGAGGACTGCCGCTGGACGCCGTGCTTCGACTGCGGGGTGTGCCCGGCGATGGACACGGAGATCCAGATCGGCCCGACCGGCAAGAAGCTGCTGCCGCTGACGGTGAAGTAGGTTCCGTCGCCGTCGGCCGGTCAAGGCCGGGGACAACGTCACGGACGGCGGCCCCAGTGGGGACTGGAGCCGCTCCAAGGTCGTCTCCGGTGACTTCGACGGTGACGGCCGTGGCGACGTGGGTGTGCTGTACGACAGCGGTCAGCAGAGGGACGGTGCGAACCGCACGGCGTTGTGGACGCCGACCAGCACGGGCAGCGGGTTCGGTGCGCCGGTCGCACCCCGTGCCGCAGGCCTCGCGCAGCGACGGGCGGGCCGCCCGGCAGGCGCTCGCCTCGGCCCGCCCGTCCGTCCGGCAGGCCCGCGCCGACGTGCGTCGGACGCTGTCCGGGGAGCGGGTACGAGGGGGACCGGTGGACCGGGGGAACCATCCGCCGCCGAGGCACGTACTCTTGGTAGCAGTACGACCGCTCTCACGAAGGACTGAACGACACTGGGCAAGCGACAGCCCGAAGGCCCGCCGCCCGTACCCGCGGTGCAGCGCATCCGACTGCGTTACACCAAGCGCGGCCGCCTCCGGTTCACCAGCCACCGTGACTTCCAGCGCGCCTTCGAGCGTGCGTTGCGCCGCGCCGAGGTGCCCATGGCGTACTCGGCGGGGTTCACGCCCCACCCGAAGGTGTCGTATGCCAATGCCGCACCCACCGGCACGGGCAGTGAGGCGGAGTATCTGGAGATCGCGCTCACCGAGGCGCGTGACCCGGAGCGGCTCAGGCTGCTCCTCGACGAGTCGTTGCCCGCCGGGCTCGACATCGTCGAGGCGGTCGAGGCCCGGACGTCCGGGCTCGCCGACCGGCTGACGGCTTCCGTGTGGGAGCTGCGGCTGGACGGGGTGGAGGCCGCGGACGCCGAGCGCGCCGTGGCGGCCTTCAACTCGGCCGAGGCGGTCGAGGTCCAGCGCAGGACCAAGAACGGCGTCCGCACCTTCGACGCCCGCTCCGCCGTCGCGAGCCTGGAGAGCGGTACACCGGCCGATAGGCCGACCGACCGGCCCTGTGCGATACTGCGGCTGGTTGTTCGGCACGTGACGCCTGCCGTACGACCCGACGACGTCCTGTCCGGTCTCAGCGCCGTGGCCGACCTGGCGCCGCCGGTCCCCGCAGCGGTGACCAGGCTGGCGCAGGGGCTGTTCGATGAAGAGACCGGTGCGGTGACCGACCCGCTCGCGCCCGACCGCGAGGCAGCAACGCCCGAGCCGCAACCGGCCGCCGCTGCTGCCGCCGCGAAGGCGCCGGCGTAAGGAAGGTTCCGCGTAGGGACGGACGTCGTAGCGCCGCCCTCGAACTCGGGAGCCACCTGGGTCGGGCAGCGCACCGACCACAAGACTTTCGCCAGGCCGTACCCGACAAGGGGTACGGAACCGGCGAGACAAGACACGGAGAGCTCCCGAGCGGCGCCCGCGCCCCGGACGGCGGCGACCGCGCATCGCGCGAGCCGCGGACGTCACCGGCGGTCGGCATGATCGATGCCGGACCAGGCGCGGCGCCCGGGAGCCTGACGGGAGAAACCCCCGCATGCCCGAAGCGATCGAACCCACAGAGCCCTCGACCACCTCGACGGCCTCGACGGACTCCGAGCCGAACACCCCCAGCGACACCCTGCCGCCGCGTCGCCGGCGCAGGGCCGCGTCCCGCCCGGCAGGGCCGCCCTCCGGTGCGTCCGAGACGCCCTCGGAGACCGTCGCGCCCGCCGAGGTGACCGCCACGGCCGACGAGGCGGAGGAGAAGGACGAGGCCGCGGCCGAGGCGGCCGAGGCCCCCGAAGCGGCTCCGGAGCCCGTGCCCGCGGGCCGGCCGCGGCGCCGTGCCGTGCGCCGCGCCTCCGCGCCCGCCGGGGCCCCGACGCCGCCGGAGGTGGCCGAGACCGTCGTCCCGGCGTCCTCCGCCCCCGAGGCCCCCGCCGAGCCCGAGCCCGCCACGGCCACCAAGGTCACGGAGGAGGCCGCTCCGCGTCGTGCGCGGCGTCGTGCGACGCGCAGTGTGACCTCGCCTGCGGAGCCGGCTGCCGCTGAGGTGGCGGTGTCCGCTGCCGCGGGGGAGGGTGAGTCCGCCGAGGCTGCTCCGGTCGCCCCGGAGGCTACCGAGGAGGCTGCTCCGCGTCGTGCGCGGCGTCGTGCGACGCGCAGTGTGACCTCGCCTGCGGAGCCGGCTGCCGCTGAGGTGGCGGTGTCCGCTGCCGCGGGGGAGGGTGAGTCCGCCGAGGCTGCTCCGGTCGCCCCGGAGGCCGCCGAGGAGGCCGCTCCGCGCCGCACTCGGCGCCGTGCCACCCGGCGGGGGACCGCACCGGAGCCGGCCGACGTCGAGGCCGGCACCGAGGCGAGCGAGCCCGCTGCGGCCCCCGAGGCCGCGAAGGCCCCGGAGACCGCCGCGCCCGCCGCGCCCGCCGAGCCCGTCGAGGACGCCGCTCCGCGTCGTGCGCGCCGCCGGTCCGCCCGCAAGGCCGCCACCGGTTTCGCCGCGCCGGCCGGGACCGCCGGCGCGTCCGACGAGGCGGAGGCGCCCAAGCGTCCGTCCCGTCCGGCGGTGGCCGTGTTCCAGGCGCCCGTGTTCGCCGAGCCGAAGTTCCAGACGCCCGAGCGGGCCGCGGCCGAGGCCGCCGCCGAGGCGGCCGGTGCCGGTTCCGCACCGGCCGAGACGCAGGCGCCCGAGGAGGCGGAGGAGCTCCAGGAGGAGCAGTCCGCCGGGACGCGCCGCCGCCGTCGGCGCCGTGGCGCCGCCGCCGAGGAGGCCGCCGAGGAGCGGTCCGCCGCCGTAGCGCAGCCCGAGCCGGAGGCCGAGCCCGAGCCCGAGACCGAGCCCGACGCCGACGAGACGGGCGAGGACCACGACGACGCCGAGGGCTCCGAGGAGTCCGGCTCGCGCCGGCGCCGTCGCCGGGGCGGCCGTCGCCGTCGCCGGGGTGACGCCCTCGAGGGCGAGTCCGGCGAGTCCGCGGACGCCGACACCGAGCACGCCGCCGCCGAGCAGGCCGCCCAGGACGCCGAGGACACCGCCGAGCAGGCCGAGGAGGACGCCGAGGAGGGCGAGGACACCTCCGGCGAGAGCGGCGGTTCCAGCAGCAGCCGCCGTCGCCGTCGCCGTAGGCGCCGTGCCGGGGACGGCTCCGGTGAGTCCGAGTCGTCCGCCGACGACCCCGAGCGCACCGTCGTCAAGGTCCGCGAGCCCCGGCCCGCGCGGGAGAAGAGCGCCGAGCCCTCCGACGAGGTGCAGTCCATCAAGGGCTCGACCCGCCTGGAGGCCAAGAAGCAGCGCCGCCGGGAAGGCCGGGAGCAGGGGCGCCGACGCGTTCCGATCATCACCGAGGCCGAGTTCCTGGCCCGCCGCGAGGCCGTCGAGCGCGTCATGGTCGTCCGCCAGCACGGCGAGCGCACGCAGATCGGCGTCCTGGAGGACGGGGTGCTCGTCGAGCACTACGTCAACAAGGAGCAGGCCACCTCGTACGTCGGCAACGTGTACCTCGGCAAGGTGCAGAACGTGCTGCCGTCGATGGAGGCCGCCTTCATCGACATCGGCAAGGGCCGCAACGCCGTCCTGTACGCCGGTGAGGTCAACTTCGAGGCGCTGGGCATGGCGAACGGCCCGCGCCGTATCGAGTCCGCCCTCAAGTCCGGCCAGTCGGTCCTCGTGCAGGTCACCAAGGACCCCATCGGCCACAAGGGCGCCCGCCTGACCAGCCAGGTCTCCCTCCCCGGCCGCTACTTGGTCTACGTGCCCGAGGGCTCGATGACCGGCATCAGCCGCAAGCTGCCCGACACCGAGCGGTCCCGGCTGAAGACCATCCTCAAGAAGATCGTCCCCGAGGACGCGGGCGTCATCGTGCGCACCGCCGCCGAGGGCGCGAGCGAGGACGAGCTGCGCCGCGACGTCGAGCGGCTCCAGGCGCAGTGGGAGGAGATCCAGAAGAAGGCCAAGAGCGGCGGCAGCTCCAGCGCGCCCTCGCTGCTGTACGGCGAGCCGGACATGACCGTCCGGGTCGTGCGCGACATCTTCAACGAGGACTTCTCCAAGGTCGTCGTCAGCGGTGACGACGCCTGGCAGACCATCCACGGCTACGTGTCCCACGTGGCCCCGGACCTCGCCGACCGGCTGTCCAGGTGGACCTCCGAGGTCGACGTCTTCGCCACCTACCGGATCGACGAGCAGCTCGCCAAGGCGCTGGACCGCAAGGTCTGGCTGCCCAGCGGTGGCTCGCTGGTGATCGACCGGACCGAGGCGATGGTCGTCGTCGACGTCAACACCGGCAAGTTCACCGGTCAGGGCGGCAACCTCGAGGAGACGGTCACCAGGAACAACCTGGAGGCGGCCGAGGAGATCGTGCGCCAGCTGCGGCTGCGCGACCTCGGCGGCATCATCGTCATCGACTTCATCGACATGGTGCTGGAGTCCAACCGGGACCTGGTGCTGCGGCGCCTGCTGGAGTGCCTGGGCCGGGACCGGACCAAGCACCAGGTCGCCGAGGTGACCTCGCTGGGTCTGGTGCAGATGACCCGCAAGCGGGTCGGCCAGGGCCTGCTGGAGTCGTTCTCGGAGACCTGCGTCCACTGCAACGGCCGCGGTGTCATCGTCCACCTGGACCAGCCGGCCACCGCCGCCGGTGGCGGAGGTGGCAAGCGCCGCAAGCGGGCGCGGGCCGGCGCCGAGCAGCCGCACGAGCACGAGGCCGTGGCCGGAGTCGAGACCGGTGTGACCGCGGAGCAGGAGGCGGACGCCGAGTCCGAGGCGGAGGTCGCCGCCGAGGTGGCCGAGCCGGTCGCCCTGCCGGCGCCCGACTTCAGCGCGGACGAGGAGCTGTACAGCAGCGCCGCGGAGGCCGAGGCCGCCGCCACGCGTGGTCGCGGCCGGCGGCGCACGAGCCGGCGGGCGTCGGCCCCGGCGGGCGCCCCGAAGGCGGCCAGGGGCGAGGCCGCCCGCAGGGAGGCCCAGGCCCTCGCCGAGGCACCGACGGCACAGGACGTCACGGCCGAGGAAGAGATCGAGCGTCCGGTCGTGCGGCAGTCGGCCGCCGAGGTCCTGTCCGAGCCCGCGGCCGTCGAGGACGCGCTCTCCGGTGCCCCGGCCCCGGAGGTCACGGAGACCGCGGCTGCCACGCGCACCCCGGCCGGCGCCGAGGCACCGGCCGCCGAGGAGGCCGCGCCGAAGGGCCGGACCCGCCGTCGGGCCACCCGGAAGGTGTCCGCACCGGCCGGTTCGCCCGCGGGCGCCGAGGCCGCCGTGCTGACGGTCCCCGAAGCGGCGCCGTCCGAGGAGGCCGCGCGGCCCGAGCAGGCGCCGCAGGCTCCGGCGGCGGAGGAGGCTTCCGCCGAGCCGTCCGGGACCGTCGCCGAGAGCGCCGCCCCGGCCCGTCCGCGGCGCCGGGCCGTGCGCAAGCCCACCACGTCCACCGCGTCCGAGGAGACGGCCGTCGTGGTCGTCCCGTCGGCCCCGGCGCAGGACGCGGCGGAGCCGTCCACGGCCGTGGAGGAGCCCGAGGCGGAGGCCGTCGAACCCGAGGCGGAGGCCGCCGAAGCGGCCGCCCCGGCCAAGAAGGCGGCGGCCCGCAAGACGGCCAAGAAGGCCACGGCGAAGAAGGCCGCCACCAAGAAGACCGCGGCCAAGAAGACGACGACCGCGAAGAAGGCCACGGCCAAGAAGGCGGCCGAGACGACGACCGCCACGAAGGCCACCGCCACGAAGGCGACCGCCACGAAGGCGACCGCCAAGAAGGCCGCCACCAAGAAGGCCACGGCCAAGAAGGCGGCGTCCAGGAAGACCGCGGCGGCCGCCCAGCAGGCGCCGTCCTCGGTCACGGCCGCCACCGACGAGGGCTGACCGGCCCCGCCGTCGACCGACGCGACCGACACGTGGTCCTGTCCGTTCGGAATCCATTCGGAATCCGATCGGGCAGGACCACACGTCTGTCCCCGGTCTGTCCTCGGTCTCTCCCCAGTCCGTCCCCCCAGTCCGTCCCCACGTCCGTGCCCACGTCCGTGCCCGGTCCGTCCGCGGGCGGTGGCCGGGGAGACCGGGGTGGACGGCGACGAGTTCGCCGGTTTGACCCCTGTCGTGCCGCCCCGTAATCTTGACCGTCGGCGTGTCGACTGACGCGTCACATCCCCGTAAACCTCTTTCCTTCCGGACACGGGCCGTGATGGGCCCCGACCGGGAGAGGCCGTCCGCGTGTGTCACCGGGCGGCTGGACTGCGGGGGTGCCGTTCCCGAGCGAGAGAGTGAGATCCGCGTGTACGCCATCGTGCGCAGCGGTGGTCGCCAGCACAAGGTTGCTGTCGGCGACATCGTTGAGGTTGACAAGATTTCCACCGCCAAGGTCGGCGACACGGTCGAGCTCTCGACCCTGCTCGTCGTCGACGGCGACGCTGTGACCAGCGACCCGTGGGTGCTGGCCGGCATCAAGGTCCAGGCCGAGGTCGTGGACCACCACAAGGGCCAGAAGATCGACATTCTGCGCTACAAGAACAAGACCGGCTACCGCCGCCGTCAGGGCCACCGCCAGCAGTACACGGCGATCAAGGTCACTGAGATTCCCGCGGCTGCGAAGTAAGGGACTGAGAACAGATGGCACACAAGAAGGGCGCATCGTCCACTCGGAACGGTCGCGACTCCAACGCCCAGCGGCTCGGCGTGAAGCGCTTCGGCGGTCAGGCCGTCAACGCGGGTGAGATCCTGGTCCGCCAGCGTGGCACCCACTTCCACCCGGGTGCGGGCGTCGGCCGTGGCGGCGACGACACGCTGTTCGCGCTGCAGGCCGGTGCGGTGCAGTTCGGCACCCACCGTGGCCGCAAGGTCGTGAACATCGTTCCGGTCGCCTGATCGGAAACCTTCGCGAGGCGGACCTCACTTCCCCCAGCGGGAAGCGGGTCCGCCTTTCGCGTGTTACCCAAGAGACAACCCCGTAGTAACTGGAGGCACATCCCATGACCACCTTCGTGGACCGCGTCGAGCTGCACGTCGCCGCGGGTAACGGAGGCCACGGCTGTGCCTCCGTCCACCGTGAGAAGTTCAAGCCGCTCGGCGGCCCGGACGGCGGCAACGGCGGCCGTGGCGGCGACGTGATCCTCACCGTCGACCAGTCGGTGACCACGCTCCTCGACTACCACCACTCCCCGCACCGCAAGGCCACCAACGGCAAGCCCGGCGAGGGCGGCAACCGCTCCGGCAAGGACGGCCAGGACCTCGTCCTGCCCGTGCCCGACGGCACCGTCGTCCTCGACAAGGCGGGCAACGTCCTCGCCGACCTGGTCGGGCACGGCACCTCGTACGTCGCCGCGCAGGGCGGCCGGGGCGGCCTCGGCAACGCGGCGCTGGCGTCCGCGCGGCGCAAGGCGCCCGGTTTCGCGCTGCTCGGCGAGCCCGGCGACCTCCGGGACATCCACCTGGAGCTGAAGACCGTCGCCGACGTGGCGCTGGTCGGCTACCCGAGCGCCGGCAAGTCCTCGCTGATCTCCGTGCTGAGCGCGGCGAAGCCGAAGATCGCGGACTACCCCTTCACGACGCTCGTGCCGAACCTCGGTGTGGTGACGGCCGGTTCGACCGTCTACACCATCGCGGACGTCCCCGGCCTCATCCCCGGCGCCAGCCAGGGCAAGGGGCTCGGCCTGGAGTTCCTGCGGCACGTGGAGCGGTGCAGCGTGCTGGTGCACGTCCTGGACACGGCGACGCTGGAGTCCGACCGCGACCCGGTCTCCGACCTGGACATCATCGAGGCGGAGCTGCGGGAGTACGGCGGGCTGGACAACCGGCCCCGGATCGTCGTCCTCAACAAGATCGACGTGCCCGACGGCAAGGACCTCGCCGAGATGGTGCGGCCGGACCTGGAGGCGCGCGGCTACCGGGTCTTCGAGGTGTCGGCCGTGGCCCACATGGGGCTGAAGGAGCTGTCCTTCGCGCTGGCCGAGCTGGTAGCGGCGTCGCGTGCCGCCCGGCCGAAGGAGGAGGCCACGCGGATCGTCATCCGGCCCAAGGCCGTGGACGACGCCGGTTTCACCGTCACCCGCGAGGAGGACGGCCTGTTCCGCGTGCGCGGTGAGAAGCCCGAACGCTGGGTGCGGCAGACCGACTTCAACAACGACGAGGCCGTCGGCTACCTCGCCGACCGTCTCAACCGCCTCGGCGTCGAGGAGCAGCTGCTGAAGGCCGGCGCCCGCGGCGGCGACGGCGTGGCCATCGGCCCCGAGGACAACGCGGTCGTCTTCGACTGGGAGCCGTCGGTGACGGCCGGCGCCGAGATGCTCGGCCGCCGCGGCGAGGACCACCGGTTCGAGGCGCCGCGCCCCGCCGCCCAGCGACGCCGGGACCGGGACGCCGAACGGGACGAGGCGGAGCGGGAGTTCGACGGCTTCGAGCCCTTCTAGGCTCCTTCGCCCCGTCCCGCGGGGCGGGCACGCGAGAAGTGACCGGGACGGCGATGTGCCGTCGGCCCGGTCACTTCGGCGTTCCCGGGGCGGCGGCGGCCTCCGTCGTGGCGGCCGGGCCCGGTGTCCCTCCGGGGCCCGCGGCTCCGCGTCCCGTGGAAGCGGTCCCGGCCCGCCGCTCTCGTGCCCGCGCACATACCGGCCGTGCGCGCACAACCATGAGGGCGGTTTGTGAGTCTTTCATGAGACGATTGTGGCCCTCGCCGGGGATGCAACGCTTCCCCGCTGGATGAGATTACGTAGATGAAAATATCCTTCATTGTCAGCAACCTCTGCCATATCGGCGGAGTGGTGAGCGCCACGCAGAACCTTGCCGGGGCGCTGGCGGAGAAGCACGAAGTCGAGATCGTGTGCCTGCGCAAGTCGCGGGACGAGTCGTACTTCCCGCTCGACTCGCGGGTCAGGGTCACCGTCCTCACGGACCTGCGCGGGAACTCCCCGGTGTCGGACCTGGACGACCCGTTGATCGGCGTCGCGCCCAAGGTCTACCCGGCCCCGCCGAACGAGAAGGTTCCGTGGATCAGCCGGCTCGCCGAGCTCCGGCTCCTGGAGTGGCTCGCGAACACCGACGCCGACGTGGTGGTCAGCTCCAACCCCCGCATCACGGTCATGCTCAGCCATGCGCGCAAGGAACCTCTGCGCATGGCCCAGGAGCACTCCATGCCCGCGATCTACGCGGAGTGGGAGAAGAAGCCGCTCTTCAAGACGTACCACGTGCTGGACGCCATCACGGCCCTCACCCCCGAGGAGGTCGTGAGCCTGGGCAAGCAGGTGCCCGGCGTGCGCAACCGGCTGGAGGTCATGCCCAACTGCGTCCCGGCCTCCACGCACCGGTCGACCGGGGACCACAAGGTGATCATCGCCGCGGGCCTGCTGAAGGAGAACAAGAACTTCGCCATGGCCATCGAGGCGTTCGCCCCGGTGGTCGCCAAGCACCCCGGCTGGAAGCTGAGGATCTACGGCAACGGATCGGAGAAGGCGAAGCTCCGCAAGCAGATCGAGGAGCTCGGTCTCTACAACGACGTGCTGCTGATGGGACCGGCCACGCCGGTGTCGCCCGAGTTCGCCAAGGGCTCGATCTTCGTGATGCCGTCCAAGCGCGAGGCGTTCGGCAACGTCATCGTCGAGGCGATGGCCGCCGGACTGCCCGTCATCAGCACCGACGCCGACCACGGTCCGCGGAACATCATCACCCACGGCGAGGACGGGTTCGTCGTGCCCAAGGGCGACGTCGCCGCGATGACCGCCGCGATGACGGAACTCGTCGAGGACGAGGAGCGCCGCAGGGCCATGGGCCGCGCGGCGGTGCGCAACGCCGAGCGCTTCCACGAGACGGCGAGCCGCGAGCGGTTCGAGGCCATCATCGAGCGGGCCCTGGTGCGCCGCCGTCTGCCCGGCAGCGCCACCGCCCGAGTGCAGGCCGACGGGTCCGTGCTGCTCACCGCCGACCGGATGCCCGTCGACCTCTCCGGGGTCGAGGTCATCTGCCGCAGGCTCGGCAGGGACGAAGTGGAGCTCCGGTTCCCGCTGTCGCCCGCCGGAGAGGCGGTCGTGCCGTGGCGGGACGGACTGCCCGAGGGGGAGTGGGAGGTGTTCGTCGGCACGCCGGACGGCGTGGAGGTGCCGCTGACCACCGACGGCTTCGGCATCGACACCCGTGACCTGCTCTCGGTGCCGCTGCCGCGTACCGCCGGTCCCGCCCTGGCCCTGCTGCTGCCCCACCGGCACGACGACGGCCGGCTGCGGATCCGCAGCCGCGTCAGGGAGCGGCACGCGGAGGTGGCGCGGCTCACCGTCGACGGGCTGACGCTGAGCATCGACACCGCGTTGTGGGGTGCCGTGGCGAACGGGACCGTGATCGAGGCGTCGCGGCGCGGCGAGGAGGCGAAGACGCTCTCCTTCGAGGCGCGTCCGGGCGCGGACGGAACCCTGGTGGCCGACATCGACAGCCGGCTGCTGATCGACGAGCACAACGCCAAGGAGACCATCTGGGACCTGTGGCTCCGGCCGGCTCCCGGCGAGGACAGGCTTCCGCTCAGCAAGCTCGCCACCGACGTCCTGCACCCGATCGACGTCTTCACCTACCCGCGGCCGGTCCTGCGGACCCCCGCGGCCGCCGAACCGGGGCCCCTGGCCAAGCAGATCCGCCGGGTGGCGCGGAAGGTGAACGGGACCACCGCCCCCCGGGCGCCCAAGGGCGTGGAGGTGCGACCGTACTTCAACAGCGGGGCGCAGCTGTCCGTCAAGACGGTGACCGTCTGACACTCGCCCGGCACCCCATGGGAAAGGGCCGCCCGTCCGTCGACGGGCGGCCCTTTCCGTGTCTCCGATCAGTTCTCGCCGGCGAACCTGCGCGCCTGCTCGAACATCAGGTCGACGGTGCGCTCGGCGGCGTGGCCGTCGTCCAGGTCGCAGAAGAGCCGGTGGAACTCCTCGTACTCCGCGCGGTACTTCTGCGACACGGCGTCGATGTCCCGGATCGCGTCGATGAGTTCCGCGGAGGTGTGGATCAGCGGACCGGGGGCGTCGTTCTCGAAGTCGAAGTAGAAGCCGCGCAGCCGGTCCCGGTAGTGCTCCAGGTCGTAGGTGAAGAAGAGCATCGGGCGCCGCAGGTGGGCGTAGTCGAACATCACCGACGAGTAGTCCGTGATCATCAGGTCCGCCGCGAGGTACAGGTCCGCGATATCCGGGTACTCCGAGACGTCGAAGACGAAGCCGTTGCCCGCGCCGGGGATGCTGTCCACGACGTTCGAGTGCCTGCGGATCATCAGGACGTGGTCGTCACCGAGCCGCCGCCGCGCGTCGTCCAGGTCGAGACGGAGCTCGAACTTGAACTGCCCCCGGCGGTGCGAGAGGTCGTCGCGCCAGGTCGGCGCGTACAGGACGACCTTCTTGCCCTCGGGGATGCCGATCCGCCGCCTGATCTCGGCGGCCCGCTCGTCGCGGTCCGCGGCGTAGAGGTAGTCGTTGCGGGGGTAGCCCGTCTCCACGATCTCGCCGTCGTAGGCCATGGCCCGCTTGAGGATCGGGGTGCTGAAGCGGTTGGAGGAGACCAGCATCGACCAGTTGGCCGCCTCCTGCTTGAGCTGCTCGTGGTAGTCCGGGTTGAACTTGGGAGCGGCGATGTCGAGGCCGATCTTCTTGAGCATGGTGCCGTGCCAGGTCTGCACGATCACCTGCTCGGGGCGGCGCTCCATCCAGTGCGGCAGGTGCGCGTTGGTCACGATGTAGCGGCAGCGGGCCAGCGCGTCGTACCAGTCGTTGCTCTGGAAGCGCACCGGGCTGACCGTGGACGGCAGCTCCACCTGGCCGTCGCGCACCAGCCACAGGTGTTCCAGGTCCGTGCCGCGGCGCACCAGTTCCTCGTGCATGGCCCGGGGGCTGTCGGAGTACTGCTTGCCGTTGTAGCTGATGTAGAGGATGGCCTCGCGCAGCGGCTTGCTGCGGCCCGCCTCGTACACCTCCCGGCGCATCCGGGCCTGGTGGTAGGCACCGCGCTCCTGCATCGTGAGGTCCGGCAGGCAGTGCAGCTGCGGGTGGTCGAACCAGCGGGCCTCGAAGTCGTAGCCGCGTCCGTCGTGCTCGCCGGAGAGCGGCAGCTTGGAGGTGGCGTGCCGGTCGAGGACGCAGGGCATGTCGGGCCCGTCGTCCGAGGACCGCAGGTACAGGTTCCAGCGGCCCGTCTTGAGCGGCAGCGTCTTCGACGGGCCGGACATGCGGGACGGGGTGAAGTGGGCCTCGAAGTGACCGCTCGTGTCCGCCTTCAGCTCGACGGTCTTCTCGTCGAAGTAGTCGCGGGCCTTGACCAGGAACGTCCAGCCGGTGACGTCACGGGGGGCCTCGCCGTACACCGAGAACCGGCCGTCCGCCCAGCGCACGTCCGTGATGCGGGCGCGCAGGGAGCGGCTGGAGAACTTGAGGTAGCCCGTGTTGCCGGCCGTCACCGCGAGCTCGAAGCGGTCGACCTGCTCGCCCAGCGACTGCGGCAGGCGGACCTGGAGGTCCGGGAGCCTGTCCGCGACCACGGTGCCGAACTTGCGCTGCTTGCCGTCGGCGTCCGTGGCCACCAGCTGCGTCGACCAGTTGCGCTGGGCCACCTGCGCCGGGTCGGCGCCACCGCTGGACACGTCGGTCCCGGTGGCGTCGATGTGCTCGGGGAGCAGCGCGACGTCCTGCAGCGGGACGCGGACCCGGAACGGCGTGCGCTCACCCGTGGCCGGGCTCAGCTCCACCTCGTAGTCGAGGCGTTCGCCGCTCTTGCGGTTGGTGACGGCCAGGGAGACCGTCTCGTCCGCCGCCAGCGGCACCCGGACCTCACCCTCCAGTTCGAGGAGGTCGCCGACCTGGCGGCGGGCGGTGATGAGCGCGCGCACCCGCTCGATGCGCAGCTTGAGCGAGCCCGTGGCGGTGCTGGGCAGCAGGCGGAAGTCGTCGTCCAGCCACTGGTAGGTGGCGTGGTTCTGGGCCGCGGCACCGCTGGTGTGGATGGCGCGCTTGCGGACCAGACCCGAGGCGACGATGCCGATGCCCAGGTGCCAGGTGCCCTCCTGCCAGGTCTTGCCGCGTCGCAGCCGCGCCGGGTCCAGCTCGTACTCCCAGCCCGCCCAGTCGTAGTTGTACTGACGCTGGCCGGACAGCGTCGTGCACTCGGGAGCGTGCACGTTGCGCAGCGGCACGACCGTGCGCTTGCGCGAGCCGTCCCGCTTGATCGCCAGCACCTTGACGGCACTGCGCGGGGAGGACTGGTCCACCCGGTTGATCCAGGCGTGCCCGGCGATGCGCAGCTTGCCGCCCCGCCACTCCAGTTCCCGCAGGGGAGCGGTGGCCTTCATGTCGGGATCGATGCGCAGCGCCCGCTTGGGCAGCCGGACCTGGCTGTTCTCCAGCGCCGAGAAGGCGGCGTACTTGCGCAGCAGGCCCTCGATGCGGACGCGGTCGCCGCGCCGCTCCGACTCGAACAGCTCGAGCAGTTCGGTGAGGGCGTGCTTGCGCACGAGCAGCCACTTGACCCGGGCGGGGGTGGGCAGCTCCATCACCAGCGTGGGATCGACCTGGTCGAGGTAGGAGTTGACCACCCGGAAGAACTCGGCGTGGAACTCCTCGTCGCCCTGTGGCAGGACGTTCAGGAAGATCCGCAGGTCGCCGGTGAGCGCGGTGCGGTCGTACTCGCGCTTCAGCTCGGCCGCCGTCGGCTCGGGGCGCCCGCCGAAGAACCGGCTGACGGACTCCACGGCGGCCGTGCGGTCGCGGACCGCCTTCGGCTCCGCGCGGCGCTGGGTGATCGACGGGGCGGCCTCACCGTCCCGCAGCCGCCAGTAGTACGTCGGCGCGCTGATGACGTCGACCGACCGGGCCAGGAACTGGGCCGGGACGATCACCGGGGTGTCCTCGTACAGGACGCCCTCCGGGAAGCGGAAGTGGTGCTCCTCCCAGAAGGACCTGCGGAAGACCTTGTTGCAGGCTATTCGGTCGGTCAGCAGGCGCCGGTCCCGGGAGACGTGCGTGCCCTGCACGGCACCGCGCGACAGGATGCGGTGCATCGGCGACTGCCAGATCTTGCTGCTGTTGATGTGCAGCACGTTGCCGGTGGCGAAGTCGGAGCCGCTCGCGTCCAGGCTCGCCAGCATCAGGCGGTAGGCGTCCGAGGGGATGATGTCGTCACTGTCGACGAAGGCGATGAACTCGCTCTCCGGCGCCAGGTGCTCCAGACCGGTGTTGCGGGCCGCGCCCAGGCCGCCGTTCTCCCGCCGCACGAGCCGGAAGCGGGGGTCCTGCGCGGCGAACTCCTCGGCGATGGCAGCGGAACCGTCGGGGGACCCGTCGTCGATCATGAGGACTTCGAGGTCGGGCATGGTCTGCGCGGCGAGCGACGTCAGACACGCGGGTAGATACCGCTCCACGTTGTAGATGGGGACGATGACACTGAGCCGAGGGGCCATGGCTTGGTGATCTCCTTTCGGGGTCAGGCCCGCTCGACCAGTTCGAGCGCCTGGGCGGGGGTCGGGGCGTGAGGGCGTTCGTCGAACGGGACGATGGGCAGCGCGGTCTCCTCACCGAGGAAGACGCGTCGCACCACGCGTTCGGCTGCGTGTCCGTCGTCGAATTCGCAGAAACGCCGGCGGAAGGCGTCCCGGCGCTCGGTCGTCTCCCGGCTGTCGTAGTCGCCCGAGGCGAGCAGCCGCAGCAGCTCCGCCTGTGTCGTGGCCACCGCGCCGGGCGGTTCCTGGAGCAGGTCGAAGTAGGTGCCGCGCACGGCGGAGTAGACGTCCCAGTCGGGGACGTAGCTGATGACGGGGCGGTCCAGCACGGCGTAGTCGAACATCGCCGAGGAGTAGTCCGTGATCAGCGCGTCCGCGGCGAGGTAGAGCTCCTCCACCCGGGGGTGCCCGGACACGTCGACGATGCGGCCGGTGCGGCGCAGTTCGGACACGTGCGGGGAGCTGCCGTAGAAGTAGTGGCCGCGCACCAGCACGGTCACGTCCGGGCCGAGCTCGTCGGCGAGCCGGGCCAGGTCCAGCGGCGGGGTGAAGCCCGGCTGGTACTCGCGGTGCGTCGGCATGTAGAGGAACGCCTTGGTGCCGTCGGCCAGCCCCAGCGCCGCACGCGCCGCGCGCACGTCCTCGGAGGTGGCGTTGACGAGGACGTCGTTGCGCGGGTAGCCGGTCTCCAGCGTGGTGTAGGAGCAGGGGTAGACCCGCTCCCAGACGACGGTCGAGAACCGGTTGGAGCTGATGCTGTAGTCCCAGCGGTCGCACCGCTCCAGGAGCTTGTCGAAGTCCATGTCGGTGGAGGCCGGGTACTTCTGCTGGTCCAGGCCCATGGTCTTCAGCGGGGTGCCGTGATGGGTCTGCACGTGGACCTGGCCCTCGCGCTTGACCACGGCGTCCGGGAAGTTCACGTTGTTCACGAGGTACTTGGCGCGGGCCACGGCCGACCAGTACTCGCGCGAGCCCACCCGCACGACCCGCACGCCCTTGGGCACGTCGGCCACGTTCTCCGCGCGGACCGCCCAGACGCGGCGCATGCGCGGCGCCAGCCGGGCCAGTTCGGCGTCGATGGCGGCCGGGTTGCAGGAGACGCTGCGGCTCCAGTAGGCGGAGAACAACACCAGGTCGTCGTCGAGCGGCAGCCTCAGCTGCGAGTGGTAGAAGGCACCCATCGCGCTGCGCTTGGAACGGTTGAGCGCGGAGCGGGTGCTGGTCCTGACCCGCTGGCGGAACTTCACCGCGGCCAGGGCGCTGACCATGGTCGCGTACGCGTCGCGCTCCAGGATCCCGTACTTGTGGCCGCGTCCGCCGAGCGGGCGGGAGAAGCCCTTGGGGACGCGGGCGCGGTAGTCGGCCGCGGCGCGGTGGAAGAACTCCGCCCGCGCGTCCTGCGGCAGGCGGCCCGGCCGCTCCAGGATGGTCAGGTAGTGGTCGACCATCTTCCGGAACAACGGGCCTCGCCACTGCGCGAGTTCCTGGTGCGCGTCGAGGTAGTCGAAGACGCGCCGGTACTGGTCGAAGACGTCGAAGTGCTTGCGGCTGACGGTCTTGAGGATGTTGCCGCCCTCGCGGCGCTGCCGGTAGTGCACGCAGACGCGGTCCAGTACGGCGATCCGCTCGGCACTGATCAGGGAGCAGAACGTCCAGGGGGCGTCCTCGTAGTACCCGGGCGGGAAGGTGAGCCCGGTGCGGGTCACGAAGTCCCGCCGGTAGGCCTTGTTCCAGACGATCTGCAGCAGGTCGAGCAGCCGGGGGCGCTCGTCCAGGGAGAAGACGTCCGGGCCCTCCTCCTTGAGCAGGTCCGCGCGCATGTTCGGGCGGCGCCTGCCGTCCCAGTAGGTGCGGGCGTAGTCGAAGACGAGGATCTCGGGATTGCCCGTGGCCTCCAGCCGGTCGCGAATGGCCGACAACGCGCCGTCGGACAGCGTGTCGTCACTGTCCAGGAACAGGACGTACTCACCGGTGGCCTTCTCCAGCCCGGCGTTGCGCGCGCGGCCCAGCCCCACGTTCTCCGTGAGGTGAATCACATGAATCCTGGAGTCACGCTTGGCGTACTCGTCGAGGATGGCCCCTGACCCGTCCGGCGAGCAGTCGTCGACCGCGATGATCTCGAAGTCCGTGCAGTCCTGTCCGAGTACGGAGTCAAGGCACTCGGGCAGATAGCCCTGCACCTTGTACACGGGGACGACGAGAGAGAGTTTGGGCATCCTTACAACCTGTTCCGAGAACTGACCACGGGACCGCGGGCTGCGACCGGAACGCGTTCCCGGCGCCGTAGGGGGGCCTGGAGCGCGCCGCCGCATCAGCGTAAAGGATTCACGCGAAGTTTCCGCGGGCACGGTAGGCGGAGGGTCCCCGCCCCGCCACGGCGGGAAACGTCCGCGGTCCGGGGGCGAATCGACAGCTTCCGGGCGGCTGGAGAACTTCCTCACAGTCCGTCCCCCTGTCCCCTTTATTGGCGTTGGTCGCCTTCCGTCCCAAGTGCCCGACTCGATTTTCCCCGGCGTACGGACGAGTCTGCACCCAGTGACGAAGACCTGGGAGGCATGAGGATGAGCTGGCTGGTCACGGGCGGAGCCGGGTACATCGGTGCGCATGTGGTGCGCGCCCTGGTCGACGGCGGTGAGCGCGTGGTCGTCTACGACGACCTGTCCACCGGCAGCACCGACCGCGTGCCCGAGGGCGTGCCGCTGGTGGTCGGCAGCGTGCTGGACGGGACGCTCCTGGAGGGCGCGATTCGTGACCATGCTGTGACAGGTGTGGTGCACATCGCCGCCAAGAAGCAGGTGGGGGAGTCGGTGGAGCTTCCGCTCCACTACTACCGGGAGAACGTGACGGGCCTGCAGACCCTCCTGGAGGCCATGACGTCGGCCGGTGTCGGCCGCCTCGTCTTCTCCTCCTCCGCCGCCGTCTACGGCATGCCGGACGTGGACCTCGTCACGGAGGACACCCCCTGCCTGCCGATGAGCCCGTACGGCGAGACCAAGCTGATCGGCGAGTGGCTGATCAACGCCGCCGCCCGGGCCCACGGCATCCGGGCCGCCTCCCTGCGCTACTTCAACGTCGCGGGCGCGGCCGAACCCGGACTGTCCGACTCCGGTGTCTTCAATCTCATCCCCATGGTCTTCGAGCGCCTGGCGGAGGGCGACGCCCCCCGTGTCTTCGGCGCCGACTACGCCACCCCCGACGGCACCTGCGTACGGGACTACATCCACGTCCAGGACATCGCCTCCGCCCACCTCGCGGCGGCCCGGCGCCTGACCGACGCCCCGGAGGGCACCTCGCTCACCCTCAACATCGGGCGGGGTGAGGGCAGTTCGGTCCGGGAGATGGTCGACCGCATCCTCAAGGTCACCGGCAGGCAGGACGTCGTCCCCCAGGTCACCGAGCGCAGGCCCGGGGACCCGGCCCGCGTCGTCGCCTCCGCCGACCGCGCCCGTGAGGAACTCGGCTGGTCGGCCCGCCACGGCCTGGACGACATGATCGAGTCGGCCTGGCAGGGCTGGTGCCACCGGCACGGCTGAACCGGCCGGCGGGCTGAGGACGCCGGGCACGGCGGCCCGGGGCCGGTGCGCGGCGGCCCCCTCGGCCCAGCGCACCGCGGCCCGGGGCCGGCGCCGCACGGCGGCCCGGCTCAGAGCACCCGGGGCGGGCCGGCCGGATCGGGCGCGGCGGTGGCGGACGGGGACACGGGCGGATGCTGCCGGGGCCCGGGCAGCGGGGACTCCGACATCAGCCGCCGCGCCCTGCGCGCCCGGTGCTCACCGGCCGCCGCGGACAGCGCCCGCACGGCCGCGGCGAAGCGCTCCTGGGACGGCGGCTCGGCCGGTCCCAGCAGACGGCGCGCCAACGCGGCGCGCGCCCCGGCCAGTTCGTCCCGCTCCGGATGACGGACCGCGTCCAGCAGCGCGGGCACCCCGGCCGCGTCCGGCGTCAGCACCGTCGCCGCCGCCACCGTCGGGAACGACGCGCGGAACACGTCCTCGGCCAGCCCGCTGGTGTTGGCCACCGCGTACGGCTTGCCGCTCGCCAGGAAGTCGCTGACCACACTGGACACATCGCTGATCAGCAGGTCGGCCCGGTTGAAGCAGGAGTAGAGCGGTGGCCGGGCGTCCGTGACGACCTGGTGCTCCCAGTCGGGCCGCGAGGCCCAGTACGCCTCCTCCCAGGCGGCCGTCGCCCGCGCCACCGCCCCCGCCCGCCCCGGCTCCGGCGCGGGCTGACACAGCATCCGCTCCGCCTGGTCCGCGGCGGAGCGGAATCCGGCCGTCGTGAGCCGGTCCAGCTCCGCCGTCCGCCGGCTCAGCGCGGCGGCCGCCGCCGCGTCCGGCCGGGGCCCGCCCCGCTCCCGGTTCGCCGCCCGGACCAGTTCCCGGACGCGCAGGTCCGCGGCGCGCGCCCGCGGATCCACCGACCCCGTCAGCGGATGCGGCTTGTACAGCAGCCGTACGCCCGGATCCGCGAGCAGCGCCCGTACGAGGTTCTCGCCGGCCTCGATCACCGACGTGTTCCCGGGGTTGCCGTCCCAGCCCTCCCAGGTCGGCGCGTAGAGCACGGTCGTGTACGCGCCGGGAGCGGGCGGCCCCGCGTACGGCCGCACGGCGCCCAGCTGCGGACGGCCGATCTCCACCACGTCCTGGTCCTGCACGCCCACCTCGGCCAGCGCGTACCGCTCCCGCGCCGCCGGACCCGCCACCCACACCTCGTCGTACGCCTTCGCGTACGGGTTGCACGAGGACAGCTTGTCGCTCTCCCCGTGGTTGACGAAGGCGTGCTTGATCGTGGGGATGCGCAGGACCTGCGAGGTCTTCCCGGAGTTCGAGGGATGGAGGAGGACCCGGAGGGTGGAGTGCTCCAGACGCATCAGTGTCGACACCTTCGGCAGGCACACGACCGGGATGCCGGTCGCGGCGATCCGCTGCACCATGTGCCGCTCCCGCAGCACGATCAGCGCTCGCCCGTCCAGCCGCGCGAGGGGCTCCAGCCACATGTTGGCCTGGTACGCCGAGGACGCCCCGCCCGAGAAGTACAGGCCGACGGTGGGCCGGTACCGGGCCAGCCACCCGTCGAACCAGTCGAGCACCTCCTGCTCGCTCGCGGGCCGGCGCCCCGGCAGCAGCCGCAGCAGCAGCGCGCCCAGGCCGGCCAGCGCCGCCGCCAGGGACAGCGCGAGGCCGGCCGCGCCGTACACCGGCGCGTCGGTGGCCGCCGTGGCCAGCAGACCGGCCGTCGCCGGCAGCCCGAAGACCGCCAGCCGGGGACCTGGACGGCGCAGCAGCGCGGGGGGTGCCGGGGACAGGCGCAGGGCCGAGACGTCGATGTTCCGGGTCACCACGGGCAGTGTCCGGGTGCGCCGGACCAGGACCGAGACCGCCTGGATCGCCCAGTGCAGCCCGTAGAAGGCGAGCAGGCCGGCGACGAGCGGGGCGTACACCGTCTCCCGGTGCTGCTCGCCGAGCCGCAGCAGGCCCACCACGAGCAGCAGGTCCCGCAGCACGTGCCGGACCGTGACGTCGGCGTGCGACTTGGCGAAGAGCGACACCATGCCCCGCTGCCACCGGTACAGCACGCCCTCGGCGGCCAGTGAACCGGCGGTCGCGACGAGCAGCAGCGGCACGTGCGGCAGCAGCGCGGCCACGACCTGCGCGGCGCAGGCCGCCGCCAGGGTCCCCACGACGAGCAGCTTCACGGCGGTCCGCCGACGCGGCAGGCCCAGGCGGGGCAGACCCAGGCGGGGCCGTCCGGGGCGGGGCAGACCGGGATGGAGCGGACCGGGATGGGGGAGACGGCGGCGGGGAAGACGGCGGCGGGGCAGGGATAGGGGCACTGCGGTCGCTCCAGGCTCGTCGCGCATCGGACGTCCGGGTTAACGCCCGGCGACCTCCCGACGACACGCGCGTGTTGACCGCGCCCTCGACGCGACGGACGCCGGCCCCGTCCGCCGCCCTGTCCGCAGCCTGGACCGCGACGCGGGGCGCGATCCCCTTCGCGTAGATTGCCTGGCGAGCGCGCGGACCGGCGCGCGTCGGCGCGGGAGGGCGGACGACACAGTGGCAGGGGCAAGGCAGGCCGTGGGCGAGGCCCACAGGATCGTCGTCAAGGTCGGTTCCTCGTCGCTGACCACCGCGGCGGGCGGCCTCGACGCCGACCGGGTCGACGCGCTCGTCGACGTGCTGGCCAAGGTGCGGGGGACGGACAAGGAGATCGTCCTCGTCTCCTCCGGCGCCATCGCCGCCGGCCTCGCCCCGCTGGGCCTGCGCCGCCGCCCGAGGGACCTGGCCCGTCAGCAGGCCGCCGCCAGCGTCGGGCAGGGGCTGCTGGTCGCCCGCTACACCGCCTCCTTCGCCCGCCACGGCGTCCGTGTCGGCCAGGTGCTGCTCACCAGCGACGACATGAGCCGCCGCGCCCACCACCGCAACGCCTCCCGCACCCTGGACAAGCTGCTGGCGATGGGCGCCTTCCCGATCGTCAACGAGAACGACACCGTCGCCACCGACGAGATCCGCTTCGGCGACAACGACCGGCTCGCCGCCCTCGTCGCCCACCTGGTCCGCGCCGACCTGCTGGTGCTGCTGTCCGACGTGGACGGCGTGTACGACGGCGACCCCAGCAGGCCGGGCACCTCCCGGCTGGCCGAGGTCCGGGACATGGCCGACCTCGCGGGGGTCGACATCGGCAGCGCGGGCAAGGCCGGTGTCGGCACCGGCGGCATGGTCACCAAGGTCGAGGCGGCCAGGATCGCCGCCGCCGCCGGCATCCCCGTGGTCCTGACCAGCGCGGTGCACGCGGCCGACGGTCTCGCCGGCAGGGACACCGGGACCTATTTCCACGCCACCGGCAAACGCTCCGCCGACCGCCTGCTGTGGCTCCAGCACGCCTCCACCCCCCAGGGGGCGCTCGTCCTCGACGACGGGGCGGTGCGCGCGGTCGTCGAGGGCCGCAAGTCACTGCTGCCGGCCGGGATCGCGGCCGTCGAGGGCGAGTTCGCCGCGGGCGACCCCGTGGAGCTGCGGGACACCGCGGGGCGCGCGGTGGCCCGGGGGCTCGTCAGCTTCGACGCCAAGGAGATCCCCCGGCTGCTCGGCCGCTCCACCCGGGAACTGGCCCGGGAACTGGGGCCGGCGTACGAACGGGAGATCGTACACAGGGACGATCTGGTCATCCTGCACCCGTAATCGGCCGAAACGTCCCTGACCCAGCGGTGGACGTTCCGTAAAACCGCCCCGCGATCTTGTGTGGCCTGCTCAACTTTCCTCAGGGACAAGCCCGGCCGACCACCGGGCCGAGCCGTGCGCGTGAAGGAGGCCCCTCGTGAGCGAAGTGCGCCCTGGGGCGGCGGCGCCCCACGGTGGTACGGGCTCCCGCGCCGGCAACGGCTCCCGCAGCGCCACCGGTTCCCGAGGCGGCGGGGCCTCCCGCACCGGCGCGGGACCCCGCCCCGGCGGCGGTGCCCGCGGCGGATCCCGCACCACCGGCGAGGAGCGCGCCCTGGCCAGCGTCTCGGCCGGCGACCGGTTCCGGGGCGAGGAGCCCGAGCACACCCCGCGCCTGTGGCACGTCACCCTCAGCGTCTCCGGCGCCCGGGCCCCGCTGCCCGAGGTCCGGCGTGCCCTGGAGCAGCTCGCCCACGACCACCCCTTCCTGCTGACCAGCAGATACGCGGACGACCACGCGGAGATCCGGTACTGGGAAGAGGCCCGCGACCTGCACGACGCCGCAGCCGTCGCCCTGCGCCTGTGGGGTGAGCACCGGCAGACCGCGGGGCTGCCGCCCTGGGAGATCGTCGGCCTGGAGGTCATCGACCGGGCGACCTACCACCAGCGCATCGCCGCGGGGTACGGACCGGCGCCCGCGACGCCGGTCGGGGTCCACCCCTTCTGACCCTGTCCGGTACGCGCGTTTCCACCCCCTCCGGGTGCGTGTCTCGATGCGCGGGACGGGCACCGGCCGGTCAGCCCCGGCCCACTACCCTTCCCCCCATGACCACGCTCTCGCCGTACGACTCGATGTCCCCGGTCACCCGGGCCGCCTACCGGGCCAAGGCCGCCGCGGCCGACCTCGCGCCGCTGCCGCGGGCCGCGAAGGACGACGCGCTGCTCGCCGTCGCCGACGCGCTGGAGGTCCGCACGAGCGAGATCGTCGAGGCCAACGCGCAGGACGTGGCCAAGGCCCGCGCCGCCGGGACCAGCGAGGCCATCATCGACCGGCTGACCCTGACCCCGGAGCGGGTCCGCGCCATCGCCTCCGACGTCCGCGACGTCGTCGCGCTGCCCGACCCGGTCGGCGAGGTCGTGCGCGGCTCCACCCTCCCCAACGGCATCGACCTGCGCCAGGTCCGCGTGCCCCTCGGCGTCGTCGGCATCATCTACGAGGGCCGGCCCAACGTCACGGTCGACGCCGCCGCCCTGTGCCTGAAGTCCGGCAACGCCGTGCTGCTGCGCGGCTCCTCCTCGGCGTACCAGTCGAACACCGCCCTCGTCCGGGTGATCCGCGACGCCGTCGGCGGGGCCGGGCTGCCCGCCGACGCCGTGCAGCTGGTGCCCGGCGAGAGCCGGGAGAGCGTGCGCGAGCTGATGCGGGCCCGCGGCCTGGTCGACGTGCTCATCCCGCGCGGCGGCGCCTCGCTGATCAACACGGTCGTCCAGGAGTCCACCGTCCCCGTCATCGAGACCGGCACCGGCAACTGCCACGTCTACGTCGACGCGCAGGCCGACCTCGACATGGCCGTCGACATCCTGATCAACTCCAAGGCACAGCGCGTCAGCGTCTGCAACGCCGCCGAGACCCTCCTCGTGCACCAGGACATCGCCGCCGACTTCCTGCCCCGCGCGCTGGACGCCCTCGCGGCGGCCGGGGTCACCGTGCACGCCGACGAGCGCGTGATGGCGTACGCCGAGGACTCCAAGGTGACGGCCGTCGAGGCCACACCGGAGGACTGGGAGACGGAGTACCTGTCCTACGACATCGCCGCGGCGGTCGTCGACTCCCTCGACAAGGCCGTCGAGCACATCCGGCTGTGGACCTCCGGCCACACCGAGGCCATCGTGACGACCTCGCAGCAGGCCGCCCGGCGCTTCACCCGGCTGGTCGACTCCACGACGGTGGCCGTGAACACCTCCACCCGCTTCACCGACGGCGGCCAGTTCGGCTTCGGCGCCGAGATCGGCATCTCCACCCAGAAGCTGCACGCCCGGGGCCCGATGGGGCTGCCGGAGCTCACCAGCACCAAGTACATCGTCACGGGTGACGGGCACGTGCGCCGCTGAGGCGCGCGCCGGCGGCATATGTGAACGGCACATGCCGCGGGGTGCGCCCGTGACCCGATCGGGGCATCTCACCCACTGGATGAATTTCCCTACCGTCTGCCCAAATTGACCCACCGGGTCTACTGTGGACCCGTGCCGGAGGACGTGGGGGGTAGGCCGTTCCCTGACGGCTGGGAGCCCGACGACGACCACGACCACGGGGTGTCGGACGAAGAGTTCGCCTCCGTGGTCTTCGACGAGGCCTTCGTACGGGCGGCCGAGGTGCATGAGCCGACCGCCGTCGAACGCCTCCTGGCCGCCGCGGAGGCCAGAGCCGAGGCCACCGAGGCGGAGGCGGCCCGCCGGGGCCGCGCCAGAGCCGAGCGATACGACGACGGGTACGGCGATTTCGGCCATGATCCCGACTTCGACGATCCGGACGACGACCGCGACCTCCTCGACCGGCCGTACGGCGCACCCGCGGCGTACGGCAAGCAGGTCCGCTGGCACCGTCCCGTCGCCTGGATGCTCGCCCTCGTGATGGGCGTCGGCATGGTCGCGCTGGCCTTCGCGGCCGTCTACCGGGGCGCGTCCGGTGACAGCAGCACGGAGCAGGTGCCGCCGCCCGTCTCGACCGGCCCCGAGCAGGGCGGCCCGCCGCTGGCACCCTCGGCCTCCGCCGACTACTCCCCGCCGGCCGTCCCGGTGATTCCGCGCAGCCCCTGACCTGCCGTCCGGCGGCCCGAACCTGGCCCAACTTGACCTGCACCAGCGCGTTTACGCGACCTTCCCCAGACCTACCCTGAAGGTATGGCAGGGCTTGGCGACCCGCCTGGAGGGACGCCGGACGGCGCCCCCGGGGGCGGAGAGGACGAGTACCGATCCGTCGTGTTCGACGAGTCGTTCGTCCGTGCTGCCCGCCTCCAGGAGTTCTCCGCCCGGGAGCGCATGGCCGACCACACGCCGGCCGTACGCCGCCGGGCGCCCCTGCACCGGGGACTGACCCGGCAGGCCCTGGTCCTCGTCGTGCTGATCGCCGTCGCCTTCGGCACCGCGATCTACATGGGCGTACGGCACCCGTACCAGAGCCCCTCCGCACGGCCCGCCGAGCCGGTGCGGATGACCGTCGTCCCGTTGGCCCCCCAGGGCCGGGTGCCCGGGGCCGAGGACGTGGCCCGGCTGTACGACCACAGCCCGGCCGCGCGCTTCCGGTCCGGCGCCGAGGGCGTCCCGCTGCCGGACGCCAGGCGCACCGCGCACTTCTCGGACGACCAGGTGATGAGCGCGCTGACCACCGCCAGGAGCTACGTCGTGCGCTCGTCGCTCGACCCGGGCGTGCTGGGCGGCGGGGAGGTCCGCTCGGTGCGGACGCTGCTGGACCCGGAGCAGCTCGACCAGTTCGACGCGAGTTTCGGCCGGCCCGCCGCGGACGGCCGGCACGCGCCCACCGGGTGGCTGGTGCGCTTCGACCCGGCGCGGGCCGAGCTGGCCGACGACGAGATCCGGGTGCGGGGCAGCCTCCGGGCCGAGGAGAGCGACGCCTCCACGCTGGAGGTCACCGCCGACCACACCATCGTCTACCCGCTGCGGGCGGCCGGCGAGGAGCGGGCCGAGGCCTCCCTGTTCACCGTCCGGCGCGAGCTGCGTTTCCGCTTCGACCGGGACGACCTGCGGCTGCACCAGACCCAGCTCGTCGCGACCCATGTGCAGGCGGGCCCGCTCTCCTGCGCCGAGGACTCGGCCAACCACCTCCGCCCGCTGCTCGCGGGCCAGACGGCCAGGACCGGCGGCCCCGCCGGCACCGACCCGTACACCGCGGACAGCGCCACGGCCCTGTGCGGCACCCTCGCGAAGGGCGCCCAGCCGACGCCCTGAGCCCGGGCCACCACCCACCCCAGCCGGCCGACGGCACCGGTCAGGCGCCGGCGTGCGCCTGCCACCGAGCGCCGTGCGCAGGCGCGCGTGCCGAGGCGGTGTGGCCCGGGCGGGGCCGGCCGTGCCGGGATCTTCGGCTGGTGTCGCAGAAGGGGCGGCCCGGGGCCCCGCACCGGCTGGGCGCCCGGTGCCCACGTGCCCGCTCGTGCCGTGGGCGGCGTGCCGACGCGGTGTGGCCCGGGCGGGGCCGGGCGTACTGGGTGCTTCGGCCGGTGTCGCGGGGCGGGAGGCGGGGGCGCCGGACCGGCTGAGCGCCGACGCCCGCGCGGCGCCCCGCGTGCCGGCTCGTGCCCCGTGGGCGGACTCGTGCCCCGTGGGCGGGCTGCCGGGGTGCCGTCGCGTACCCGTGTACCGCCCCCCGACCGTCGTGTGCCGAACGCGGCCGGGTCCGGGCGCGCGGCGGGCGGGGCGGCACGTCCGCGCCGGAGGGCGGCGCCGGTCGCACGTGGCGCCACCGCCGGGGGCGAGGGTCAGGCGCTGTCGTGCGGTGGCCGGTCGTCCGGGGTCCGCGGGCCGCCGCCGGTGTCCCCGGGGCCCTCCGGTCCCTCCGTGTCCTCGGGCGGCCTCGGCGGGGAGGCCGTGAAGCCGCCGAAGCCCCGCCGCACCCGGTCGCCGAGGTCACCGGCGCCGCCGGCGATGTCGTTCACCAGCTTCATCAACGGGTCCTTGGAGCTGCGGACGTGCGTGGCGTAGCTGGACGCCGACTCACGGAAGGAGTCCCGGACCGAGGTGTCCTTGTCCTCCTCGCGCCGCGGGTAGTGACCGTCCATGATCCGCTGGTAGTCCCGGGTGGCCGCCCACTTCTTCAGCTCGGCGGCCCGCACCGTGGTGAAGGGGTGCGAGCGGGGCAGCACGTTCAGGATCTTCAGCACGGAGTCGCGCAGGTCGCCCCCTGCCTCGTACTCGTCGGCCTGCTCCAGGAACGCGTCCACGTTCATCTCGTGCAGGTGGTTGCCGCCCGCGATCTTCATCAGGCCCCGCATGGAGGCCTGCAGGTCCTGGCCGACCAGCAGACCCGCCCGGTCCGCGGACAGCTCCGACTTGCGGAACCACTCGCGCAGCGCGGTCACGATCGTCATGACCGCCAGATTGCCCAGCGGGATCCAGGCGACCCGGACCGCGAGGGACGTCAGGAAGAGCAGGACGGTCCGGTAGACCGAGTGCCCGGACAGCGCGTGCCCGACCTCGTGCCCGACGACCGCCCGCATCTCCTCCTCGTCCAGCAGCTCGACGAGGCCCGTGGTGACGACGATGACCGGCTCGTCCAGGCCGATGCACATCGCGTTCGGAGTCGGGTCCTGGTTGACGTACATCGGGGGGACCTTCTCGAGGTCCAGGATGTAGCAGGCGTCGCGCAGCATGACGTTCAGATGGGCGAACTGCCGGTCCGAGACGCGCACCGAGTCGGACAGGAACAGCAGCCTCAGGCTCCGCTCCGGCAGCAGCCCGCTCAGCGCCTTGAAGACCGTGTCGAAGCCGCTCAGCTTCCGCAGCGCCACCAGCGCGCTGCGGTCGGCCGGATGCTCGTACGCACGCGAGGAGATCCCCGGGAAGCGCCTGCGCTGCCTGCTCGGCACGTTCTCGTGCCCGTTGTGCTGGTGGCCGTCGGACATGTCTTCCCCCATGTGCGTCTGTGTGGCCTGTGCGTGTGTACGGCCCTTTGCGAACCCTTGTGCGGCCCTTTGCACCCCCGAGGCCGAGCCCAGCCTAGGCGGAGATACCGTGGACGGGCAGTACAGCGAAGGAGTCCACGTCATGGCGCACACCCCCCACACCGACTGGCTCGCCGCGGCGGCGACCGCGGCCGGACAGCAAGGGCCGGGAAACCTGCTCCGCGTCATCCTGGTCGTGATGGTGCTGGGCTGTGTGCTGACCGCGTGGTTCCTGCTGCGGGGGTACAAGCGGAAGGACGACTGAGGCGATCCGAAGGTTCCCCCGACCGTCCCCAACGGCGGAGTCGGCGTGATCGCCGCCGGGACGCCCGCATACGATGAGCGGACGTCTTTGTCCCGCCCACACCGGATAGGTCCTGCCGACGATGAGCTTCCCCAGCACCGCTGCCCAGTTTGTCACCCTTGCCGCCGAGGGCGGCGAGGATCACGGCGGCAACCACGAGAGCCTCAGCCCCTACGTCACCGGCATCGGCGCGTTCGTCATCCTGATGCTGCTGCTGTGGATCACCACCCGGTTCAACCGCGACCGCTGAGCGCGCGGGCCGTGGGCCCGGCCGGAGCCTCCGGGCCGGGCCGGTAGGGTCTGCACGCATGGGAGAGCAGGACATGCCTACGGGGTCGGCGCACGACACGGCGCACGCTCCGGCGCGCGGCACGCAGAACCGCGCGGTGCCCGCCCGCGCCACCGGCCCGGGCAACGGCCCGTCGCGATCGGGCAAGCGCCGCCTCGGCGTCATGGGCGGCACCTTCGACCCGATCCACCACGGACACCTGGTGGCGGCCAGTGAGGTCGCCGCGCAGTTCCACCTCGACGAGGTGGTGTTCGTGCCCACCGGACAGCCGTGGCAGAAGAGCCACCGCACGGTCTCGGCGGCCGAGGACCGCTACCTGATGACGGTCGTCGCGACCGTCGAGAACCCGCAGTTCTCGGTGAGCCGCATCGACATCGACCGCGGCGGCCCCACCTACACCGTGGACACCCTGCGCGACCTGCGGGCGCTCAACCCGGACTCGGACCTGTTCTTCATCACCGGCGCCGACGCCCTCGCGCAGATCCTCACCTGGCGCGACAGCGAGGAGCTCTTCTCCCTCGCGCACTTCATCGGCGTCACCCGGCCCGGACACACGCTGACGGACGCCGGACTCCCCAAGGGCGGCGTCTCGCTCGTCGAGGTCCCCGCCCTCGCCATCTCCTCCACGGACTGCCGTGCGAGAGTCGCCAAGGGCGACCCCGTCTGGTACCTGGTGCCGGACGGAGTGGTGCGCTACATCGACAAGCGCCAGCTGTACCGCGGCGAGTGAGCCGAGAGGGGCACCGGTGAACGACGGATACGACGCGGGGTACGGGGGCGGCGACCCGTACGAACTCGTCGGCTATGACGAGTACGGCCGGCCGGTGTACCGCCCGGCCCAGGCGCAGACCCATCCCCAGGGCCAGGACCCGGCACAGCCCGGCCCGCAGCAGCCGTACGACCCGTACGCGCAGCAGCAGTACGGGCAGCAGGGCCACGGCTACGACCCGTACGCCACGGGCGGACAGCCGCCCGCCCAGCAGCCGTACGCCCCCTACGACGCCTACGGCTCCCAGACCGGCTACGACACCGGTCAGCAGTACCCGGCCCACGGCGACGGCCACGTCGCCGCCGCGCCCCAGGGAGGCCTGCCCACGCAGGCGCCGTACGACCCGTACGGCCGGGCCGCGACCAGTGGCCCGCAGCCGCGGGTCCCCGAGCAGACCACCCACATCCCGCAGCAGGCGGGCCCGCCCGAGGAGACGGAGGCGGCGGCTTCGGCGGCCGGCCCCGCCGAACCCGACCGGGACTACCGCACGGAGCAGTTCGCCTTCGTCGAGGAGCCGGCCGACGACTCCGAGGACGTCATCGACTGGATGAAGTTCACGGAGAACCGCACCGAGCGCCGCGAGGAGGCCCGGCGTCGCGCACGCACGCGTGTCGTCGCCCTGGCCGTCGTGCTGGCGCTGGTCGTGGTCGGCGGTGTCGGCTACCTCTGGTACGCCGGGAAACTGCCCGGCCTGTCCTCGTCGGACTCCGAGCCGGGCGGTACGACGGCGGCCGGCGCCCAGAAGCGCGACGTCATCGCCGTCCACCTGCACGACACCAAGGGCGGCGGCACCTCCACCGCCCTGCTCGTGGACAACACCACCACCAAGCGCGGCACCGCCGTCCTGGTGCCCAACTCCCTCACCCTGACCAGCGACGACGGCACCTCCACCACGCTCGCCAAGTCCGTCGACGACGACGGCCCCGACGCGACCCGGACCGCGCTCGACACGGCCCTCGGCACCGACATCGAGGGCACCTGGCGCCTGGACACCCCCTACCTCCAGGTCCTCGTCGACCTGGTCGGCACCATCGACATCGACACCGATGCCGACGTCCCCGACCCGGATGCCAAGGACAAGGGCGCGACGCCGCTCGTACGCAAGGGCGAGGGCCAGACCCTCAGCGGCAAGATGGCCGTCGCCTACGCCACCCACCGCGGCTCCGGCGAGGCTGCCGACGCCCAGTTGCAGCGGTTCGGGCAGGTCCTCCAGGGGGTGCTGCGCAAGCTGTCCTCCGACCCGCAGGCCGCGACGACCACCATCGAGACCCTCGGGCTGATCCTCGACCCGCCGCTGACCGAGAAGGACCTCGGCTCCTTCCTCGCCGGCCTCTCCGACCTCGCCAAGGGCGGCGACTTCAAGACCGCGCTGCTGCCCGTCGAGGACGACGGCCGGCTCAGCGCCGGGGCCGGTGAGGGCGTCGTCAAGGACGTCCTCGGCGGCACCGCCAAGAGCCCCGACGAGGACGCGGCCGTCAGCGTCTCCGTCCGGAACGCCACCGGCGTCGAGGACCGCGCCGGCCAGGCCCGCGTCGTCCTCCTCAACGGCGGCTTCACCTTCCTGGAGGGCGGTACCGCGTCCGGCACCGAGGCGACGTCGAAGGTCGTCTACGCCGAGGCCGCCGACAAGGAGGACGCCGTCGAGGTCGCCAAGACGCTGGGCCTGCCCACCGACTCCGTCACCCAGGGCGAGGTCTCCGCGAACGCGAAGGTCTCGGTGGTCCTCGGCCGGGACTACGAACCGGCGTCGTAGCCGGCGGCGTCGTTCGTCACGTGGGGTGCCGTCGGCGGTCGTGAGACCCTTGAGGTCAACCGACCGCCGACCCGAAAGCCAGGCAGTGACCGCGACCGACCGCTCCATCGAACTCATCAACACCGCCGCCCAGGCGGCCGCCGACAAGCTCGCGCACGACATCATCGCCTACGACGTCAGCGACGTGCTGTCGATCACGGACGCCTTCCTGCTGGCGTCCGCGCCCAACGACCGCCAGGTCAAGTCGATCGTCGACGAGATCGAGGAGCGGCTGGGCAAGGAGCTCGGCGCCAAGCCGGTCCGCCGAGAGGGCGACCGTGACGCGCGCTGGATCCTGCTCGACTACGTCGACATCGTCGTCCACGTCCAGCACAGCGAGGAGCGCGTCTTCTACGCGCTGGAACGGCTGTGGAAGGACTGCCCCGAGCTGGAGCTGCCCGCCGACGCCAAGGAGACCCGCGGCAAGGCGGAGGAGCACGCCCGGCTCCAGGCCGCCGAGGAGGCGACGGAGACCGACGGGGACTGGCGATGAGCGCCACCGGTGAGGTGACGGCCGGCGGGCCCGGCCGCGGCCGTCGCGTCATCCTGTGGCGGCACGGCCAGACCTCGTGGAACGTGGAGCGCCGTTTCCAGGGCTCCACGGACGTCCAGCTCACCGAGACCGGCGTCGCCCAGGCCCGTCGCGCCGCCCGGCTGCTCGTCAACCTGCGTCCCGACGCGATCGTCGCCTCCGACCTCGGCCGGGCCGCCGACACGGCCGCCGAGCTCGCCGCGCTCACCGGCCTCGAGGTGACGCTGGAGGAGGGCCTGCGGGAGACCTACGCGGGCGCCTGGCAGGGGCTGACGCACGACGAGATCATCGCCCGGCACGGTGAGGAGTACGCGGCGTGGAAGCGCGGCGAGCCGGTGCGCCGCGGCGGCGGCGAGCTGGAGACCGAGGTGGCCGACCGTGCCGCCCCCGTGGTGCTCCGGCACGCCGAGAAGCTCCCCGAGGACGGCACCCTCGTCGTCGTCAGCCACGGCGGAACGATCCGCACCACCATCGGCCGCCTGCTCGGGCTGGAGCCGCACAGCTGGGAGAGCCTCGGCGGCCTGACCAACTGCTGCTGGTCCGTCCTGGGCGAGGGCGCCCGCGGCTGGCGCCTGCTGGAGCACAACGCCGGCACGCTGCCGGAGCCGGTGCTCGGCGACGACGACTGAGCCGCAGGTGGCGGGGCCCGGCGACGACGACTGAGCCGCAGGTGGCGGGGCCCGGGACCCGGATTTCACTTTCCGGCAGGTCGCAGGCTAAAGTTCTTCTTGTTCGCCCCGCCGAGCGGGGCGAAACACCACACGGCCTGGCCGGGTGGCCGCAAGGGGCTATAGCTCAGTTGGTAGAGCGCCTGCATGGCATGCAGGAGGTCAGGAGTTCAATTCTCCTTAGCTCCACAGTCCACGGACGAATCCCGTCCCCTTCGGGGGGCGGGATTTTTCGTTTTCCTGCGCTGGGGCAACACGAGCCCCACGGGCGCATACCCCCTGGGGATTCCGTGTCCGGACTGGTACTGAGGCGTCGCTGACCGCCCCGGCCCGGTCGTGGCAGAATCAAACGGCCGGCTGGGGACCGCGGCCCGACGGGAGGGAGTGGCGATGCCTTCGAGCATCCTCGAGGAGGTCGGTCACCTCCTCGGCGGAACGGTGGCACGGAACACGGCCACCCGCCTCGGCTGCCCTTCCTGCGGTTCCGCACACGTGGCCCAGGTCCTCGGTGACAACGGCGGGATCTCGTACGTGTGCACGGCCTGCGGCCACAGCTGGAGCTGACCGATGGGTGCACACAGGCGGAAGTGCGACTGGTGCGGCAGCGGCACCCCGATCGTGCGGGACATGGAGCCGGTCAACCCCGAGTACCAGTACTGGTGCGAGGAGTGCGCGCGGGCGCTGATCATAAAAGGCGACCCCATCGAGACGTACCGCGAACTCGAGGGTGAGCCGATCTACGGCAGGCTTCTCGAGGAACACTGCACGCTCAAGCGGTTCTACTCGTTCGTGACGGCCTAGCGGCCACCCAAGCCACCGCACCGGCGTCGTCGGACCAGCGCAGGACCGCTCCGAAGTCGAACTACTCCAAATCGGACAGAACGGAAACGATTTGGTGTTGGACCCGGTGGACCGTGTAATGTTGGCGTCGCCGCCGGGGAAACCGGGCGACACGGAAAGCATGCGGCCCAACCGCATGAAAGCAAGGGGCTATAGCTCAGTTGGTAGAGCGCCTGCATGGCATGCAGGAGGTCAGGAGTTCAATTCTCCTTAGCTCCACAGGAAGAACGAACCCCCCGGATCATCGATCCGGGGGGTTCGTTCGTATGCCGGCGCCTGAGCGCCCGTCGTCCCCGGCCCGGGGGCAAGCGCCGGCAGACCGGCGCGCGAGGGCGGGGCCGGTCCGCGGGTCTCCGGGCCAGGCGTGGCCCGCAAGCCCGTCGCCGGTCGCTCGGCGACTGCGGTACCCTGACGCCATGCGTGCCGTACGCCTTCTGCTTAGCGAGCCGCGCTGATCAGTCCCGGCCCCGGTCGTAGTCCGGTGGCCGGAATCGGCGCGGCGTCCCCTCCTGTGCGAGGGGATTTTTCGTTTCCGGATGTCGCAGCCGCTGGCAGAGACGATCGATGGAGCTTTGAGGATCATGAGCGAGACGAACCCCGCGGCGACCGCCCCCGTGTCGGCGGACGCCGCGCCGCACCGCTACACGGCTGCCATGGCCGCCGAGATCGAGGCACGCTGGCAGGACTTCTGGGACGCCGAGGGGACGTACGCCGCGCCGAACCCCGAGGGTGACCTGGCGGGCGACCCGGAGCTGGTCGCCAAGCCCAAGAAGTTCATCATGGACATGTTCCCCTACCCGTCCGGTGCGGGCCTGCACGTCGGACACCCCCTGGGCTACATCGCCACCGACGTCTTCGCCCGCTTCCAGCGGATGACCGGACACAACGTCCTGCACACCCTGGGCTTCGACGCCTTCGGCCTGCCCGCCGAGCAGTACGCCGTGCAGACCGGCACGCACCCGCGCGTGTCCACCGAGGCCAACATCAAGAACATGCAGAGCCAGCTGCGCCGGCTGGGCCTGGGCCACGACAAGCGCCGGTCGTTCGCCACGATCGACCCGGAGTACTACAAGTGGACCCAGTGGATCTTCCTGCAGATCTTCAACTCCTGGTACGACGAGGAGGCGCGCAAGGCCCGCCCGATCGCCGAACTGGTCGCCCAGTTCGAGTCCGGTGAACGCGCGCTGCCCCAGGGCGGCACCTGGGACCGGCTGACCGAGGCCGAGCGCGCTGACGTCCTGGGCGAGTACCGCCTGGCCTACGCCTCGGACGCGCCCGTCAACTGGTGCCCCGGCCTGGGCACCGTACTGGCCAACGAGGAGGTCACCGCCGACGGCCGTTCCGAGCGCGGCAACTTCCCCGTCTTCAAGTCCAAGCTGCGCCAGTGGAACATGCGGATCACCGCCTACGCCGACCGGCTGCTGGACGACCTGGACGAGCTGGACTGGCCCGAGGCCATCAAGCTGCAGCAGCGCAACTGGATCGGCCGCTCCGAGGGCGCCCGCGTCGACTTCCCCGTCGACGGCGAGCACATCACCGTCTTCACCACCCGCCAGGACACCCTGTTCGGTGCGACCTACCTGGTGCTGGCGCCCGAGCACCCGCTGGTCGAGAAGTTCACCCCGGCCGCCTGGCCCGAGGGCACCCACCAGGTGTGGACCGGCGGCCACGCCACCCCGACCGAGGCCGTCGCCGCGTACCGCGCGCAGGCCGCGGCCAAGTCCGACGTCGAGCGGCAGGCCGAGGCCAAGGACAAGACCGGCGTCTTCATCGGCGCCTACGCGACCAACCCGGTCAACGGCGAACGGATCCCGGTCTTCATCGCCGACTACGTGCTGATGGGCTACGGCACCGGCGCCATCATGGCCGTCCCCGCCGGCGACCAGCGCGACTTCGAGTTCGCGCGCGCCTTCGAGCTGCCGATCCGCTGCGTCGTCGAGCCGACCGACGGCCGGGGCACCGACCCCGCGACGTGGGAGGACGCCTTCGGGTCGTACGACGCGAAGATCATGAACTCGTCGAACGACGAGATCAGCCTGGACGGCCTGGGCGTCGCCGACGCCAAGGCCCGCATCACCGAGTGGCTGGAGCGTACCGGAGTCGGCGCGGGCACCGTCAACTTCCGGCTGCGCGACTGGCTGTTCAGCCGCCAGCGCTACTGGGGTGAGCCCTTCCCGATCGTCTACGACGAGGACGGCGTCGCCCACGCCCTGCCCGAGTCGATGCTGCCCCTGGAACTGCCCGAGGTCGAGGACTACTCCCCGCGCACCTTCGACCCGGACGACGCCGACACCCGGCCCGAGACCCCGCTGTCCCGCAACGAGGACTGGGTCGACGTCACCCTGGACCTGGGCGACGGGCGCGGCCCCCGCCGGTTCCGCCGCGAGACCAACACCATGCCCAACTGGGCCGGTTCCTGCTGGTACGAGCTGCGCTACCTGGACCCGCACAACGGTGAGCGGCTGGTCGACCCGGAGACCGAGCAGTACTGGATGGGCCCGCGCGAGGGCCTGCCGCACGGCGGCGTCGACCTGTACGTCGGCGGTGCCGAGCACGCCGTGCTGCACCTGCTGTACGCGCGCTTCTGGTCCAAGGTCCTGTTCGACCTGGGGCACATCTCCTCGGCCGAGCCGTTCCACAAGCTGTTCAACCAGGGCATGATCCAGGCCTACGTCTACCGGGACAGCCGCGGGATCGCGGTGCCGGCCGCCGAGGTGGAGGAGCGCGACGGCGCCTACTACTACCAGGGCGAGAAGGTCTCCCGGCTGCTGGGCAAGATGGGCAAGTCCCTGAAGAACGCGGTCACCCCCGACGAGATCTGCGCCGAGTACGGTGCCGACACGCTGCGCCTGTACGAGATGGCGATGGGGCCGCTGGACGTCTCCCGGCCGTGGGACACGCGCGCGGTGGTGGGCCAGTTCCGGCTGCTGCAGCGGCTGTGGCGCAACGTCGTCGACGAGAACACCGGTGAGGTGACGGTGGCGGACGTCGCGGAGTCCGACATCGACACGGACACCCTGCGGGCCCTGCACAAGGCCATCGACGGCGTGCGCCAGGACCTGGAGGGCATGCGCTTCAACACGGCCATCGCCAAGGTCACGGAGCTGAACAACCACCTGACGAAGGCCGGAGGCGTGGTCCCCCGCTCGGTCGCCGAGCGCCTGGTGCTGCTGGTCGCGCCCCTGGCCCCGCACGTCGCCGAGGAGCTGTGGCGCAGGCTGGGGCACACGGATTCCGTGGTGCACCAGGACTTCCCGGTCGCCGACCCGGCCTACGTCGTCGACGAGACCGTGACCTGCGTCGTCCAGATCAAGGGCAAGGTCAAGGCGCGGCTGGAGGTCGCCCCCTCCATCTCCGAGGACGACCTGGAGAAGGCCGCGCTGGCCGACGACAAGGTCGTGGCCGCGCTGGGCGGGGCGGGTATCCGCAAGGTGATCGTGCGGGCGCCCAAGCTGGTGAACATCGTCCCCGCCTAGGCGGTGACCAGGGGCTCGGGGTAGCCCCTACGGGCTGGTGCGGGGTTCTGTGCGGGCTCGTTCGGGGTTCTGTGCGGGCAGGTTCGGGGTTCTGTCGGAACCCTGGGCCTGCCCGCTGCGTTTACCGTGGAAGAGCGGCGCGGCGGGTGCCGTGCCGCGGCTCGCCGGTCCACGGGCCGGACGCTCGGAGGAGGAGCATCGTGGAAGCAGTGATCGCAGTCTTCGCCCTGCTTTTCGTGCTCGCCCTCGTGCTGGGCGCCTACGCCACGGTCAAGGCCGTCGGCGCGGCCAAGCGCGGCGTGGACCGCGGCATCACCCAGGCCCGCCGCACGGTCGAGGACCACACACTGCGGGCCAAGTCCCTGGTGCAGACGGGCCCGGCGAGCGAGCTCGCCCAGCTCCGGCTGGCCCTGCGCACGTCGATGCGGGCCACGCAGGACGCGCTGCACGCCGGCGTGGCCGAGGACGAGTCCCTCAAGGAGTCCCTCGCCCTGTTCCAGCGGCTCAGCGCGCACGGGTTCGAACTGGACGGCGAGCTCAGGCGGCTGGAGGCCGAGCCCGACCGCGCCACGCTCGGCGAGCGCCTGCCCGCGCTGCGCGAGCGCACCGAGCGCATCACCCGCTCCGCGGAGGCCCTGCGCTGGGCGGCCCGCGACCGGGCCCGCCGCTTCGCCGACGACGACCTGGACTCGCTGAGCGCCCAGATCGACGTCGAGGCCGGCGCCCTGCGGCACTGGACGGAGGCCGGGACGGAACCCGCCGCCGCGCCGCCGTCCTGGCCCGGGACCCCGGTCGCCGACGCCCCCGCCGCGCGGCAGCCCCGGCCGCAGACCCCGCGTCAGGGTCCGGCGGAGGATCCCGCGCGGCCCGCCATCACCCCGCCCGTCCAGAGCCCCGTGTACCCCTGGCAGAAGAAGGCCCGCCCGGAGAGCACGACCTGACACGGGACCGTGGACACCCGGTCGTCGGGGCCGGTCTGCCGCACGGGCGCTACGCCAGGTAACCTCCAGCTCATGTCCCGCCATGTCGCTATCGTCACGGATTCAACGGCCTACCTCCCGGCCCGGACGATGGAGCGGCACGGCATCACCGCGGTACCCCTGACGGTCGTCCTGGGTGACCGGGCACTGGAGGAGGGCACCGAGATCTCGGCCCGCTCGCTGGCCCAGGCCCTGCAGAAGCGGCGCCCCGTCACCACGTCCCGCCCCAGTCCCGAGCTCTTCGCCGAGACCTACCGCAGGATCGCCGCATCCGGCGCCGAAGGCATCGTCTCCCTCCACCTCTCGGCCGAACTCTCCGGGACCCACGACGCGGCCGTGGTCGCCGCGCGCGAGGCCCCGGTTCCCGTGCGCGTCGTGGACACCGGCATGATCGCGATGGCCCTCGGATTCTGCGCCGTCGCCGCGGCCGAGGCGGCGGAGGCGGGCGGCACGGTGGACGAAGCCGTCACGGCCGCGGAGAAACGGGCCGCGAGCACCTCCGCCTTCTTCTACGTCGACACCCTCGACTACCTGCGTCGTGGCGGCCGGATCGGGGCGGCCCGGGCCCTGCTCGGTTCCGCGCTCGCGGTGAAGCCGCTGCTGCGGCTGGACGGCGGCCGCATCGAGCCCCTGGAGAAGGTCCGTACGGCGTCCAGGGCCATCGCCCGGCTGGTGGAGATCGTCGCCGACCGCGCCGGCAGCGCACCCGTCGACATCGCCGTCCACCACCTCGCGGCCCCCGACCGGGCCTCGGCCCTGGCGGACAGCCTGCGGGACCGGCTGCCCGGGCTGGCCGACCTCCATGTCAGCGAGGTCGGCGCCGTGATCGGGGCGCATACGGGGCCCGGTTTGCTGGGGGTCGTGGTCTCGTCCCGCTGAGGGCCGGCCGTCCCGTGTCACCCGTGCGGGGGCCGGAGTTGTCCACAACCCGGCGGTAGTCCCCTGGAATCGAGCATGATCATCGCGGGAGTGCCGGGGTGACCGATCCTCGGCGCATGGCTCTTCGATCACGCTCACGTACAGCGACCGCGACCAGCGGCCCGGGTCGTGGACCGGCCTCCGACGGCCGGCTCCGCCACCGCCGCGCTCCCCGCTCCCTCGGCCGGGCGCGACACGGGCACCGTGATGCGTCGGCGGAGGAGCTCCGGCGACGCGCGGAGGCGTTGTTCGACGAACACGCCGGTCAGTGGGGCGAGCCGGGGAAGGGGCCGCCGCCGGCCGGGCCGTACGGCGACGAACGCTCCGGCGGCGCCGCGGACGGCGGTGCGGCACGGAGGCGGGAGGAGCGAGAGGCCCCGGACGCGGCCGACGGCGACGCGGCGGCCTGGCGGGGGCGGGCCGGCTCGGCGCTGCGCGAGCGGTTACCGGTGTGGCTGCAGACGCGGTGCGGGCTGGAGCGGCGCAGTGTGGCCGCGCTCGCGGTCCTGCTCGTCGTCGCGGCGGTCTTCGCCGTGCAGCACTTCTGGACCGGCCGCACCCAGCCGGTGGCGGCGCCCGAGGTGGTGCGGGAGGCGGCGGCGTTCGGCCGGGCGGACGCGAGCGGCGCGGCCGGAGACGGGGCCGGGACCGGCAGGTCCGGAGCCGGCACGTCGGGGACCGGCACGTCCGGGACCGGCACGTCCGGGACCAAGGCCGGGCCGTCCGGGGCGGGTGCCGAGATCGTGGTGGACGTCGGGGGCAGGGTCCGCAAGCCCGGTGTCCACCGTCTCCCGGCCGGTTCACGGGTCGCGGACGCCCTGCGCGCGGCCGGCGGCGTACGACCCGGCACCAGGACCGAAGGGCTGAACCGGGCCCGCTTCCTGGTGGACGGAGAACAGGTGATCGTCGGTGCCCCCGCACCGGTCACGGGGGCCGCCCCCGGCAGTCCGGGCGGGGCCGGCGCAACCGGCGGACCGGGCGGCCCAGGCAGCCCGGGTGGCACGGCGGGGGCGGCCCCCGCCGCACCGGTGTCCCTCAACACGGCCACCGTCGACCAGCTCGACACGCTGCCGGGCGTCGGCCCCGTGCTGGCCCGGCACATCATCGACTACCGCACACAGCACGGCGGATTCCGCTCGGTGGACGAGTTGCGCGAGGTCAACGGCATCGGCGAGCGCCGCTTCGCCGACCTGCGGGACCTCGTGCGGCCATGAGCCCGCGACCCGGCCAGGGCCCGGGGCGGCCGAGAGGCCCCGCCGGCCCACCGACCCGCCGGACCTCCCACGCCCGGTCCACGCACGCCGCCGCGTCCGCGGCTGCTGCCGATCACACCGTCCTCGCCGCCCCCGGAGGTCCCGCCGACTCCGCCGCCCCCGCTGGTCCCGCCGTCCTTGCCGGTTCCGTCGGCCGTGCGGCCCCCTCCGCCACCCCCGGAGGTCCCGCCGACTCCGCCGCCCCCGCTGGTCCCACCGTCCTTGCCGGTTCCGTCGGCCGTGCGGCCCCCTCCGCCGCTCCTGCCGCTTCCGCCGACCGGGCGGTGTCCCCGCGTGCGGCCGTGCACGTCGCTTCCGGGCATCGGCTCGGTGCCGCCCACCCCCGGCAGGAGGCCCCCGCCGACCTGCGGCTGGTGCCACCCGCGCTCGCGGCCTGGGGGACGGCGGCGCTGGTGCTCGACGTGCCGACCGTGTGGGCCGTGAGTGCCGTGGTCGGGGCTCTGACGGCGGCCGGCACGCTGCTGCTGTGGACGAGGCGGCGGCGCACGCCTCGCGGAAGTCCCCAGGCGTCGGTCGCCGCCCTGCTCCTCTGCGTCGCCGCGGCCGCCACCTCGGCCGCGCTGCACGGCGCGGACCTGCGCCGCGGACCTCTTCCGGCGCTGGCGCGGCAGTACGCCACCGTCACCTCCGAGGTGGAGATCACCGCCGATCCCCGCCTCACCCGCCCCCGCGTCCGGGGGAACCACGCGATGCCGCCCACCGTGCTGATCGAAGCCGAAGCGCGACGGGTGACGGAGGCGGTCGGCACGGTGACGGCGACACGGACGCCGGTGCTGGTGCTCGTGGACCTGGACGCCACGGACGCCACGGACGTTCCCGGTGGCCCGCCG
>NZ_JAGMUE010000202.1:0-5576 GCF_019049165.1 Streptomyces sp. AC627_RSS907 | reverse complement strand
CCACGGACGTTCCCGGTGGCCCGCCGCCCTCCCGGGCGGAAGCCGCTGCCTCACGCTGGCTGGGACTGCTGCCGACCACGAGGCTCCGTGTCACCGCCCGGACGTCACCCCCCAGAGCGCGTGGCGACCGGGTCGCGGCCGTGCTGCGGGTCAAGGGTGGCCGGGAGGCGCCGGAGGTGGTGGCCGGGCCGTCGGCAGCGCAACGTCTGGCGGGGCGGCTGCGCGCCGGACTGCGGGAGGCCACCGACGGACTGCCGGCGGACGCGCGGGCGCTGCTGCCCGGGCTGGTCGTCGGGGACACCTCGCGCATCACGCCGGAGTTGGAAGAGGCGTTCAAGGAGACCGACCTCGCGCACACCCTGGCCGTCTCGGGCGCCAACTTCACGATCGTGCTCGCCCTGCTGCTCGGGCCGCCCGGGCTGGCCCAGCGCAGCGAGCGCCGGGGCCTGGCGCCCCGCCTCGGGATCTCCCTGCGGACGACCGCGCTGCTCGGCGGGGTGGTCTCGCTCGGCCTCGTCGTCGTGTGCCGGCCCGACCCGAGCGTGCTGCGGGCCGCCGCCTGCGGGGCCGTCGCCCTGCTCGCCCTGGCCACGGGGCGCCGCAGATCACTGCTCCCGGCGCTGGCGACGGCCGTGCTGCTGCTGGTGCTCTACGACCCGTGGCTGGCCCGCAGTTACGGCTTCCTGCTCTCCGTGCTGGCGACCGGTGCGCTGCTCACGATCGCCCCGCGGTGGAGCACGGCGCTGCGCCGGCACCGGGTTCCCCCTCGGCTCGCCGAGGCGCTGGCCGCCGCGGGGGCGGCGCAGGCTCTGTGCGCTCCGGTGGTCACCGTGTTGTCGGCGCGGGTGAGCCTGGTGGCGGTGCCGTGCAACCTGCTCGTGGAGTTCGCGGTCGCGCCGGCCACGGTGCTGGGCTTCGCCGCACTGGCGGCGGCTCCGGCGGCGATGCCGGTGGCCGAGGTACTGGCCTGGTGCGGAGGGTGGCCGGCCGGGTGGATCGCGGGGATCGCCCGTACCGGCGCCGCGCTGCCCGGCGCCGGAGTGGACTGGCCGGGCGGTTGGGCCGGGGCGGGGCTGCTCGCCCTCGTCACGGTGGGTGTGCTGCTCGTCGGGCGGCGGCTGTTGAGACACCCGTGGTGGTGCGGTGTCTGCGCGCTGCTGCTGGCGTTGGCGGTGGTGCGGCCGGCGCCGCTGGCCCGGGTGATCACGGGATGGCCGCCGCCGGGCTGGCGGATGGTGATGTGCGACGTGGGGCAGGGCGACGCCATGGTGCTCGCGGCGGGCGACGGGACGGGTGTGGTCGTGGACGCCGGGCCCGACCCGGCGCTGGTCGACGGGTGTCTGCGCGCGCTCGGCGTCACCCGCGTCCCGCTCGTGGTGCTGACCCACTTCCACGCCGACCATGTGGCGGGACTCCCGGGGGTACTGCGGGGGCGTTCGGTGGGCGGGATCGAGACGACCGCCCTCGAAGAGCCCGCCGACCAGGCCGAGTCGGTTCGCAGACAGGCGGCGGCACGGCGGATTCCCCTGCGGCACGCCGTCGCCGGGGAGGTGCGCCGGGCCGGCTCACTGTCCTGGCAGGTGGTGTGGCCGCCCGCGCGCCCGTCGGCGAGCGCGGTGCCGGGGTCCCCTGCGCCGGGCCCGCCGGCGAGCGAGCAAGGACCCAACGACGCCAGCGTCACCCTTCTGGTGCGGACGGCGGGGCTGCGGCTGCTGCTGCTCGGGGACCTGGAGCCCCCGGCGCAGCAGGAGTTGGCGCGCTCACCGGTGGCGGCGGCGCTGGAAGGCGTCGATGTCCTCAAGGTGGCCCACCACGGTTCCGCCCACCAGGACCCCGGCCTCCTGCGGAAGGTGGCCCCGCGGCTGGCGCTCATCAGTTGTGGTGCGGACAACACGTACGGGCACCCGGCGCCCGGCACGCTCGCGGCACTGCGCGCCCAGGGGGCGATGGTGCTGCGCACCGACCGGGACGGGGCGCTGGCGGTCACCGGCGCGGGTGGGGCGCTGCGGGTGGCGGGAGAGTGAGGTCATGGCCTGCACACGGGCCCATCGAGAAGTCACCGGCTCGACTGCGACGAATCCTGTCTGAAGCATTCAATTCGGGCCACACGGGGGTACTCGCGCGCACTTGCAGCACATGCACTGGTTTCCCGCGATGTGGCCCTGTGTTGCCTCGAAAGCCTCATCGGTGGTCGAATGTTTCTCTGTCAATCAGTTTTCTCCCGTGCAGAGGATGTCGTAGATGATCGGCCGTTGGCTGGGAAGCCGAACGAAGCGGATGCAACGGACGGGTCCCCTGGCGGCGGTACAGACCCCGCCGAACGCGGGAGTGCTCAGCTGCCGGGTCCTCGACCCCGTCAACGAGCCGGTGCCGAACGCGGAGTTCACGGTCAGCGACACCATGGGGCGCAAGGTGGTCGGCGGGGGGACGGACCCCTTCGGGTCGTTCGTGGCCACGGTGCCCGCGGGGGAGTACCGGCTCGCGGTGTCCGCCGAGGGCTACACGCCGTACCGGGCCTCCGCGACGGTCACCGAGGACTCGCTGGCCTCGCTCGGCGAGGTGACGTTGCAGGTGGCCCAGCCGCCGGAGCTGCCGGCGGCGGGTGACTGGGAGATCGAGCCGGCGCACTCCTCCATCGGCTTCACCGCCCGGCACATCGGGCTGGCCCGGATCCACGGCCGGTTCAACTCCTTCGCGGGCGCGGTGCGGATCGCGGACGAGATGGAGCAGTCGGCGATGCACGTGGTGATCGACGCGGCGTCCATCGACACCAACGTGAAGATGCGTGACGACCACCTGCGGTCGGCGGACTTCCTGGACGTGCAGCGTTTTCCGACCCTGGAGTTCTACAGCGACCGGTTCACGCACCGCGGCGGCAACCGGTGGGCCGTCACGGGGGCGCTGTCGCTGCACGGTGTGACGCGCACGGTGACACTGGACGCCGAGTACCTCGGAATCGGCAACGGCATGGAGGGCGAGGTGCGGGCGGCCTGCCGCGCCACCACCGAGCTGCACCGGGACGACTTCACGGTGAGCTGGCAGACGATGCTGGCACGCGGTATCGCCGTGGTCGGCCCCAGCATCAAGATCGACCTCGACGTACAGATCGTGCCCAAGGGCTGACCTGGCGGTTCGGCTGCCGCGCCATGGCCGACAATGGCACCCGTGAGTGATGTGAGACATGTGCTGGTGCTGCCCGACCGCGACGCCGCGGAGGAGGCGGCCGAGGCGCTCGGGGAGCGGTTCGGGCTCGACGAGGAACCGCAACTCGTCCGGGACGCCCTGGCAGGCGAGGACGACGCCGAGGACGCCCAGTGGCTCGTCGTCCTGCGCGACGAGAGGGAGCGGCTGGACCCCGGTGAGCTCGACGCGTTCGCGGGGGAGTGGGACGGCTGGCGCGAGGAGCCCTAGCTGTATTGCCCTGCCCGGTCGCGGGTGCGGGCTCGTTGTCAGTGGCGCGTGCGATGCTTGTCACGATGGCCAGGAAGACTGCGAATGACGACCCTCTCGCCCCGGTGACCCTTGCCGTGGGCCAGGAGGACCTCCTGCTCGACCGTGCCGTGCAGGAGGTGGTGGCCGCCGCGAAGGCCGCCGACGCCGACACGGACGTACGCGACCTGACCCCCGACCAGTTGCAGCCCGGCACGCTCGCCGAGCTCACCAGCCCCTCGCTCTTCGCCGAGCGCAAGGTCGTGGTCGTACGCAACGCGCAGGACCTGTCCGCCGACACGGTCAAGGACGTGAAGGCCTACCTCGGCGCACCCGCCGAGGAGATCACCCTGGTCCTGCTGCACGCGGGCGGCGCCAAGGGCAAGGGCCTGCTGGACGCCGGGCGCAAGGCGGGCGCGCGGGAGGTGGCGTGCCCGAAGATGACCAAGCCCGCGGACCGGCTGGCGTTCGTGCGGGCGGAGTTCCGCACCGCCGGGCGGTCGGCCACACCCGAGGCGTGCCAGGCGCTGGTCGACGCGGTCGGCAGCGATCTGCGGGAGCTGGCCTCCGCGGTGTCCCAGCTGACCGCCGACGTCGAGGGGACGATCGACGAGGCGGTCGTCGGGCGGTACTACACCGGGCGGGCCGAGGCCTCCAGCTTCACGGTCGCCGACCGGGCGGTCGAGGGACGGGCGGCGGAGGCGCTGGAGGCGCTGCGCTGGTCGCTGGCGACCGGAGTGGCGCCGGTGCTGATCACCAGCGCGCTGGCGCAGGGCGTGCGGGCGATCGGCAAGCTGTCCTCCGCCCGCGGCGGGCGCCCCGCCGACCTCGCCCGTGAGCTCGGCATGCCGCCGTGGAAGATCGACCGCGTCCGGCAGCAGATGCGCGGCTGGACGCCGGACGGCGTCTCCGCGGCGCTGCGGGCGGTGGCCGAGGCGGACGCGGGGGTGAAGGGCGGCGGGGACGATCCCGAGTACGCCCTGGAGAAGGCCGTGGTGACCATCGCACGAGCGGCGCGGTCACGAGGGCGGTCATAGGACGGGGCCCGGAACCCCGGCAGCCGGGGCACCGCCTCCGGCAGCCCGCACCTCCCCAGGTGGCCGGCGCCCGGTGGTCCCGGAGCGCCGGGCGCGTGGCAGTCCGGGCGCCAGGTGGCCCCGCGGGCCAGGAAGGTCCGGTCGCGCGGCACTCCCCGCGCCACCCGGCCCGGGGGTGGCTCGTCCCCGGCGCGTGGGCTGCCGCGGAACCTCGAAGCCCCGACGTCCAGCAGTCCCGACGTCCAGCAGTCCGGACGTCCAGCAGTCCGGACGTCCAGCAGTCCCGACGTCCCCGCACCGACGCCCGCGCACCGACACCCGGCAGCCACAAGTCGCAGCTCCGAATCCCGGAAGTCCGAACCCCGGAAGTTCCGAATCCCGGCAGCCCCGAATCCCCGTGGCCCCGCACCGCCCGGCAAGACCGAAGGCCCCGGTGGTCGTCCTGGGGAAGGACGGCCACCGGGGCCTCAGGTTCAAGCTCGCGGATCCATGCCCGCGTGGCGAACGCAGGCCGCGCATGGATCCTGGGTGCCGGACGGGAGCGGATGAGAGAGGGCCCGCCCTGGGTCCTTCCGGCGATCAGACCAGATAAAGGGTTCAGCCCTTGAGAGCGCCGACCTTCTGCGCCAGCGCCGACTTCTTGTTGGCGGCCTGGTTCTTGTGGATGACGCCCTTGGAGACGGCCTTGTCGAGCTGGCGCGACGCAACGCGCTGGTACTCGGTGGCCTTCTCGACGTCGCCCGCGGCAGCGGCCTCACGAGCCTTGCGGATCGCGGTCTTCAGAGAGGACTTGACGGCCTTGTTGCGCAGCCGGGCCTTCTCGTTGGTCTTGTTCCGCTTGATCTGGGACTTGATGTTCGCCACGAATGAGCCTTTGCAGGTTCAGGCACGAGGCCGCGAGGGTCCCGTGCCGATGATTTCTTGAAGGAGTGTCTCCTGCTGAGAGGGCATGAGACACAGCCCCCCACACTACCAGCGGCCGGTCAGCCGCCCCAAACCCGCTCCAAACCCGGTCCGGACCCCGCCCCGGACCCGCCCCAGGCCCGCCCCGGACCCGCCCCAGGCCCGCCCCGGACCCGCCCCAGGTCCGCCCCGGACCTGCCCCAGGCC
>NZ_JAGMUE010000201.1:55148-63744 GCF_019049165.1 Streptomyces sp. AC627_RSS907 | reverse complement strand
CGGAACGGCCACGCGACCGCGCCGGACACGTCCGACGCGCCTCCGGCCGCGCCCGCACGACAGAGCGGCCCGGCTCACGATCGTGAGCCGGGCCGCTGGTGATCCGGTGGGCGATACTGGGTTCGAACCAGTGACCTCTTCGGTGTGAACGAAGCGCTCTCCCACTGAGCTAATCGCCCGGACGCAGGAAGAACATTACCCCATGTCACGGGGTGCCCGTGACCAGCGGGGGCCGGGTGACCCCGCCCCCGCCGCGGATCACTGGTCCTTGATCTTCCAGGGCATCTGGAGTCCGAACTTCCACAGGTAGATCCCGGCCAGCACGGCGATGACCAGCACGCCGATCGAGGTCAGGATGATGTTCCGGCGACGCACCCGCGGGTCGAGGGCGCGCTGTGCCGCCTCGGTCACCTTGCGCTTGGTCCAGCGCAGCACCAACTGCGCCCAGACGAACTCGGTCGCCCAGATCGCCATGCCGCCGAAGATCACGACCCAGCCCGGTCCGGGCAGGACCAGCATGGCCACGCCGGCCAGGACGACCGCCAGTCCGACGACGAAGACGCCGACCTGCCAGCTCAGGTGCAGCGCTCGGCGCGCCTTGACGAATTCCGGCGCCCGCGACCCGAGCGCTCGCACGGCCGTGGCCTCGTCCGTCCCCGTACGGTCTGCCGCCACGGCTGCCTCGCCGGGCTTGTTACTCCCCGTGTTCATACGGCCAAACACTACCGGAGCGAAACCTGTCACCGGAATGGACGCGCGGCCCGGAGGATCTCTCGGCCGGAAGAGTTACGTAAACACACCCAAAACACTCAGAGGGGTTTACAACGGCACCGTAGGTGGCATGTCGATTTCGCCGACGTGCGAATCCCCGAGCGCACACTGAGCGAAAGGCCCTGGCGCTTATGAACACCACGGTCAGCTGCGAGCTGCACCTGCGCCTCGTTGTGTCGAGCGAGTCCTCCCTGCCTGTCCCCGCAGGCCTGCGGTACGACACGGCCGACCCCTACGCCGTGCACGCCACCTTCCACACCGGAGCCGAGGAAACCGTCGAGTGGGTGTTCGCCCGCGACCTCCTCGCCGAAGGTCTCCACCGTCCCACCGGCACGGGCGACGTCCGTGTCTGGCCGTCCCGCAGTCATGGCCAGGGCGTCGTGTGCATCGCCCTGAGCTCACCGGAGGGCGAGGCACTGCTCGAGGCCCCGGCGCGGGCTCTGGAGTCCTTCCTGAAGCGCACAGACGCCGCCGTGCCCCCCGGCACGGAGCACCGGCATTTCGACCTCGACCAGGAGCTCTCGCACATCCTGGCGGAAAGCTAGGGCGAGGCCCCGTGAAGCCGCCCGTTGCCGTCGACTCGGGGTGACGGCACGGGCCCGGACAACCGCCTCACGGCACACACCGGCGTCGCCGCCGCGGACCTCCGCGGGGCGGCGCCGGTGCGCGTTCGCGCGCGGCGGTTTCCCGCCGCCCCCTGGGAACCGGGACCGCCCCCGCGCCGTTGTACCGGCAACCGCGGCGTGCACCGCCCGTGGCGGGGCCGTCCGTGGCGGGGCCGTCCGTGGCGGGGCCGTCCGGCCGCGCGGGGCGGGGCCGGGCGCGGGCCGGCCAGCCGCCGCGGAGCCACTACCATCGGCCCCCATCGGCGGGCGCCCGCCCGTCCCCAGGCCAGGGAGCGAAATGTGCTGATCACCCACGACACCCGGTGCGCACTCGACACCGTGGTGGATCTGGTGAACACCGTGCCGGAGGACGAATCGGCGCCGGACGGTCTGCCGGATGTCGCCGCCCTGCAGGAGTTCGTGCGCACGCACGAGGTCAGCGACGTCGGTGTGCTCTCCGAGCTCGACCTCTCGGCGGTGCGCACGATCCGCGGACGGTTCGCGGCGGTCTTCGCGGCGCCGGAGGCCCGTGCCGCGGCCGGACTGATCAACGACCTGGTCGCCGCTGCCGGGACCACGCCCCGGCTCACCGACCACGACGGCTATGACTGGCACATCCACTACTTCGCGCCCGGTGCCTCCGTGGCGGACCACCTGGCCGCCGACTGCGGCATGGCCCTGGCCTTCTTCGTGGTCGCCGGGGAGCAGGAGCGGCTGCGGCGGTGCGAGGCCCCCGACTGCCGGCGCGCCTTCGTCGACCTCTCCCGGAACCGCTCGCGGCGGTACTGCGACAGCCGTACGTGCGGAAACCGCCTGCACGTGGCCGCGTACCGGGCACGACGCAAGGAGGCGGCCGGCTGACGCCGTCCTTCCGGGCCGGTGCGGGCCGGGATGCCGGTCGCGACGCGGCCCCCGGCGGGTGGCGCCGGGGAACGCGGGTACGGCTCACAGCAACAGCAGATCGTGCAACGAAGCCATGAGCAGCAGACACCCGATCACCGCAAGGAAGATCATGAGCGGTGGCTGGGAAAGGGCGAAGAGGCAGCCGCGCGGTTCGTCCTGTGTTGGCGCGGTTTCGCTCTGTCTCGTGTTCAGCTGTGCATCCGGCTGAGTGGTGTCCGGCATCTCGCCGCGATCATGGCGCAGTTCACAGGAGCTGCGCGATCAACACGCTCGTAACGACCGCGAGTTCGTTGAATTCGCGATGCCCGGTTCGGATCGTGATCATTCCGGAGCACGTTGTGACACGCTCGGACCGCTGTGTCGTTTCAAGGACGGCGTACGGCTACTCCCGGGTCGGTGTCCTCATATGCCGATGCCGTGCTTCTTCATATGCCGTGCTTCTTCAGGATGGCCTCGATGTCGCTGAAGTCGTCCTCGGCGCGTGAGGTGCCCGCGGGCCGGGACGTGGGGCGGGGCTGGGACGCCGGACGGGAGCCGGGGTCCAGGGAGGGCGCCGAGGCGGCCGGGGCCACCGCGTCGCGCCGGGCGGCGGCCCGGGCCTCTCTGCGCTCCTTGCGGGTGCCGCCGCGACGGCGCTCCACGGTGCGCGTGGTCATGAACAGCACCCAGGACACGCCCAGCACGGCGAAGCCCGCCCAGGACACCGGGCTGAAGGCGGTGTCGGCCAGCCACTCGACGATCCCGGTCATCACCATGCCGAGCGGGACGAGCGAGTAGGCGGAGATGCGGGCGGCCGTGAGGAAACGCCTGCGGTACGCGGTGACCGCCGCGATGCCCAGGCCCGCCGCGGACACCGCGGAGCAGACGGTCTCGGCAATCATCCGGTCCTCCAGGCTGGGCTCGGTCGGGCATGAGCACTTCGTCCCTTCCATCCTGCACCGTCCCCACCCCGCGGGGCCATGCCCCGGCCCCGAGATCAGGGAGATCTCGGGGTCGGCTCCTCCCCGGGTCGTCCCGGTGTCGGCGCGGTCCTCCGTGAGCTGGGAGACTGGTCACCATGAGCGACTCCTCCCCCGCCCGTCACGCCGCGCCCGTCCTCGACGTCTGGTGCGAGCTCCAGTGCCCGGACTGCCACACCGCCCTGGACGACCTCCGCGCCCTGCGCGCCCGCTACGGAGACCGCCTGGAGCTGCGGCTGCGGCACTTCCCGCTGGAGAAGCACCAGCACGCCTTCGCCGCCGCGCAGGCCGCCGAGGAAGCCGTGGCCCAGGGCCAGGGGTGGCCGTACGTCGAGGCCGTCCTGGACCGGGTCGCGGAGCTGGACCGCAGGGGAGAACCCCTCCTGGTCGAGGTGGCCGGGGAACTGGGGCTGGACGCGGAGGAGTTCGACACGGCGCTGATCGACGGCCGGCACATCCTGGTCGTCGACGCCGACCAGGCCGAGGGCAAGGCGATCGGCGTGAGCGGCACTCCCACGTACGTGATCGGCGGCGAGCGCCTCGACGGCGGCAAGAGCCAGGAAGGGCTGCGGGAGCGCGTCGAGGAGATCGTGGACCGGCTGCTGGCCGAGCAGGAGGACTGAGCCGCGGGCCGCGCCGTGCGCTGAGCCGGGGACGGCCGGGAGCCTGGCCCCCGGTCCGGTCCCCATCGCTCTCTCGGGCTCAGAGCAACGGCTTGTAGAAGGTGTACCGCGTGGTCCGGTAGCCGAGTGACTCGTAGAGCCGCTCGGCCGCGGTGTTCCCCGCGAAGACGTTCAGACCGATCAGGCGCCGGCCCGCGGCGATCGCCCGGGCCTCGGCCAGCAGCATCAGCGAACGCCCGTGGCCCCGGCCCCGGTGGGCCGCGTCGGTCTCGACGTCGAAGACGAAGGCCTGGTCCTCGCGCAGCGCGAGCCACAGGACGCCGACCCGCTCGCCCTCGTGCTCCAACACGCTGAACAGGGTGTTCTCGGTGTCCAGCCCCTGCGGCAGGAGCGCCTCGTGGTCGCCGCGGGCCTTCGCGCGGGCCTCGGCCTCGGACACCCCCCGTTCGATCCAGGTACGGGCGTACTGCTCCGACTCGTAGACCTGCCAGACGTCGAACTCCCCCCGCGTCATGGGCCGCGCGCGGCTGCCCGCCGGCAGGGCCGGCGGGGTGTCGCCCAGCGGTTTGGACATGCCGCGGTTGCGCAGGACGTAGCCGAGCGCCTGCGCGAGCCGCGTCCCCGCGACGGCACCGGCATCGGCATCGGCGGCGACATCGACGGGGACGCCGGCCTGGATCTGCCGGCACCCCCAGCCCCGCGCCACCTCCTCGGCGGCGAGCGCGGCCACCGTGCCCCGGCCGCGCCGTCGGTCGGGTGGGTCGATGCGCAGTTCGTGGATCACGGCCACCGAGTCGCCGAAGTCGGGCGAGGTGCCGAGGTGTATCGCTCCGACGGGACGGCTGTTCACGCACACCTGGTAGTGGCGTGAAAGCGTCCCGTCGGCCGCGCGCTGAAGCGGCTCGGTCGGCCGCAGGGTGGTGGTCATCACGGGTGTTCTACCCGTCGTGCGCACGGAGGACAGCCGAATTACCGGCGGTCACGGATCGAGGTCGTCCCCGGACCGCTCCTCGAAGATCCGCATGGCCTTGGCGGTCACCGGCCCGGGAGCGCCCGGCAGTTCGCGGTCGTCGACGCGGTGCACGGCCTGCACGTCCCGCAGCGTCGAGGTGAGGAAGACCTCGTCGGCGCGCTCCAGTACGTCCAGCGGCAGGTCCGTCTCGCGGGCGCCGGTCCACTCGACGGCCAGGGCCCGGGTGATCCCGGCGAGGCAGCCGGAGGCGACCGGCGGGGTGTGGATCTCGCCGTCGAGGACGACGAAGACGTTGGATCCCGTCCCCTCGCACAGCCGGCCCACCGTGTTGCCGAACAGGGCCTCGGACGCGCCCCGTTCACGGGCGCGGGCGAGGGCCACGACGTTCTCGGCGTAGGAGGTGGTCTTCAGGCCGGTGAGCGCGCCGCGCTCGTTGCGGGCCCAGGGCACCGTGATGACGGCCGTGGAGTCGGGGCGCCGGCCGGTCTCGCCGAGGGCCACCACCAGGGTGGGGCCCTGGGCGCCGCGGTCGGAGCCGAGCGGACCGTGTCCGCCGGTGTAGGTGATGCGGAGCCGGCCCAGCGGCATGGGGTTGGCCTCCAGGACGGAGGCGCAGGCACGCCGGACCTCGTCGAGGTCCGGGGCGGGCAGGCCCAGGCCGCGGGCCGAACGGGTCAGCCGGTCGAGGTGCCGGGTCAGCGCGAACGGCCTGCCGTCCACCGTCTTCACCGTCTCGAAGATGCCGTCGCCCACGGTCAGCCCGTGGTCGAGGACGGAGACGCGGGCGGACTCGATGTCCTGCAGCCCGCCGTCGAGCCAGATCTTCACGTCTGTAGCGCCTCTCCAGGTCCGTTCGCCTCGTACACACCCGACGCTACCGCGAGCAGCCGGGCCGCCTTCAGTTCGGTCTCCCGCCACTCCCCCTCGGGGTCGGAGCCCCAGGTGATGCCGGCGCCGGTGCCGAAGCGCAGCAGCCCGGCGGCCCGGTCGAACCAGAAGGTGCGGATACCGACGGCCAGCTCGCCCACGCCCCGGTCGGCGTCGACCCAGCCGATGCCGCCGCAGTACGGGCCCCGCGGGGCGGTCTCCAGCGCGTCGATGATCCGCAGGGCACTCGACTTGGGCGCGCCGGTGACGGAGCCGGGGGGAAAGGCGGCGTCGAGCAGCTCCGCCCAGCCGGCACCCGCGCGCAACTCGCCGCGCACCGTCGACACGAGGTGCACGAGCCCCGGGTGCTTCTCCACGGCGCACAGGTCGGGCACCGTCACGCTGCCCGTGGCACAGACCCGCCCGATGTCGTTGCGGACCAGGTCCACGATCATCACGTTCTCGGCGTAGTCCTTCTCCAGGAGGTCGGCCTCGGTCCGTCCGGTCCCCTTGATCGGCCCGGACTCGACGACCCGGCCGTTCCGCCGCAGGAACAGCTCGGGCGACGCGGTGGCGATCTCGACGCCGTGTCCCGGCAACCGGATCGTCCCGGCGTACGGCGCCGGGTTGCCGCGGGCCAGCAGTGCGGTGAGGGCGTCCACGTCGGCGTCGGGGGCGGCGGGCGCCGAGAGCACCCGGCAGAGATTGGCCTGATAGACCTCCCCGGCGGCTATGCGCTCGCGTATGCGCCGGACGGCCGCCGTGTACGCGGTGCGGTCGAGGGAGGACGACCAGTCACCGACGGCCGGCCCGCGCCACCTGCCGGGTACGGGGGCCGGTACCGGCTCCGTCCGCACGTCCGCGAAACGCGCGCAGGTCAGGCGGCCCTCGAAGTCCGCGCAGACGGCCCAGAAACCCCGGGACTCGAGGGCGGCGGGATCACTCGTGACGTCGAGGAGACCGGTCGCGAGGCGATCGCCGAAGCGGGCGAGAGGAGGGAGGTCGTGCACGTGGCCGAGTCTAGGCCGGTGTCCCTGAGGTGACCCGAACGTGTCCTTCCGGGTGCGCGGGCGGGGAGCGGGAACGGGGGCACCGCAGCACGCTGCACAAACGCGTTTTTGTACTGGCCCCGGAATCCGCTAGAGTTCAACACGTCGCCGGGACGCGCAAGCGGACCGAATCGACAGGCGGACGTAGCTCAGTTGGTAGAGCGCAACCTTGCCAAGGTTGAGGTCGCGAGTTCGAGCCTCGTCGTCCGCTCGCAGGAACAGGAGACCTCCCGGGTCTCCTACACTCCTGGTGGAGTGGCCGAGAGGCGAGGCAACGGCCTGCAAAGCCGTCTACACGGGTTCAAATCCCGTCTCCACCTCCAAGGACGATTAGCTCAGCGGGAGAGCGCTTCCCTGACACGGAAGAGGTCACTGGTTCAATCCCAGTATCGTCCACTGGTCCGCAAGGACCTTGATCCGCGAGGATCCCCGCGCGATTAGCTCAGCGGGAGAGCGCTTCCCTGACACGGAAGAGGTCACTGGTTCAATCCCAGTATCGCGCACGCAGCACTCCCAGGACGATTAGCTCAGCGGGAGAGCGCTTCCCTGACACGGAAGAGGTCACTGGTTCAATCCCAGTATCGTCCACACCGCCCGAAACCCCCGGCCGTCTCGTACGGCCGGGGGTTTCGTGGTGTCCGCGCGCGGGCGGGTCAGCTGGAGAAGAGCATGCGTCCGAAGCTCTTCTGACGGTGGTGGCCGTAGTGGCCGTGGCCGCCGCCGTGCGGGGCGCCCCAGGCGGGAGCCTGAGCGGCCGGGTACGCCTGCGGGGCGGCGGGCGGGGCCGGCGGAGCGGGCTGGGACCACTGGGCCTCCAGACGGGTCAGCGACTCCAGCTCGCCGTAGTCGAGGAAGATCCCCCGGCAGCCGCTGCACTGCTCGATCTGAACGCCGTTGCGGTTGTAGGTGTGCATCGGTGCGTGGCACTTGGGGCACTGCATCGTCGGCTCAACTCCTCGCCGGTCGGTCCTGCTTCGCGTATCGCCAGGACAGACTCTGTCCGGCTACGGGTCGGTTGCAGCCTACTTCGCGCAACCCCGGTTCAACGGCCTGGGGCGCACGGGAGGTGGGAGGCCATGCGCGCGCACGCGTCGACCAGTGACTGCTCCACCTCGTCCAGGGGGCGGTCCTCCGCGACCGCCTTGGTGACGGCCCGGGCAGCGGTCTGCGCCGTGAGGGCGCGGGCGGGAACGTCCAGCGCGGGCCAGGGGTCGCCGTCGGGCGGGACGGCCGGGCCGCCGGCCGCACGGTAGGCGGTCAGGAACCGGCGCCACTCGTCGGGCGGGAGCAGCCCGCAGGCGTACCAGGCCGCCGGACGGGCCAGGTCCCAGCCCGGGACTCCGGTGCCCAGGTCGTCGACGTCTATGAGCAGCCAGGGGCCTTCGGGTGCGGGGTGGCGTACGAGCTGGCCGAGGTGGAGGTCGCCGTGGCAGAGGGTCGTCGTGTCCGGCATGGTGGCCTCGCCGCGCGCCCAGGCGGGGAGGGCGGCCCAGGCGTGCAGTACGGGGGCGGTGGCGGGATGGTGCGGGGCGCTCCCCCGGAGGCGGGCGACGGCTCGGGCCGCCTTCGCGGGGCCGCGCATGGCGGGTGTGCCGGTGGGGGCCGGGGTCCGGTGGAGGCGGGCGAGGAGGGCCGCCGCGGCCTCCCAGGGCGCCGCGTCGGGATCCTCGGGGTCCACGGGGGTGCCGTACGGCCAGTGGGTGACGAGCCGCCCGTGCAGGGGGTGGGGCGTCGGGCCCAGCGGGGGCAGGAGGATGCCGGGGAGCCGGGCGGCGACGGTGACACGGAGGGCCAGCTCGGCGGGGTCGGCGTCCGGGGCGTGGGCCTTGGCGACGATGCCGTCGTG